>JAIORT010000148.1 GCA_021107975.1 Bacteroidales bacterium
TCATCTGCAGCTCTTGGTTTTGGATTTCGTTGCGGTTTTCTTGGTTTGCTTCACATGGAGATAATTCAGGAAAGGCTGGACAGAGAATTTGACATGGCTGTGATAACAACTGTCCCCAACGTTTCGTTTAACGTAATAACTAACAAAGGAGAAACTATTGAGGTTCATAATCCCTCTGGAATGCCTGAACAGAAATATATTTCACACATCGAAGAGCCATACATTAAAGCACAGATTATAACCCGCTCAGATTACGTGGGTGGAATTATAAAACTTTGCATTGATAAAAGAGGAACACTTAAAAACCAGGTTTATATCGGAACCGACCGTGTAGAACTATCTTTTGAGATGCCTTTAAGCGAAATAGTTTTTGGTTTTTATGACAGGCTAAAAAGTATCTCAAAAGGATATGCCTCTTTTGATTATTATCAATCAGGGTTTAAACCTGCAAAGCTTATAAAATTGGATATTTTACTAAATGGTGAAAAAGTGGATGCACTTTCTACTTTAATCCATGTGGACAATGCTTATGATTTTGGAAGAAAAATGTGTGTAAAATTGAAAGAACTTATCCCACGTCAACAATTTGATGTGGCAATACAAGGCGCTATCGGATCGAAGATTATCTCAAGGGAAACTGTGAAAGCTCTCAGGAAAGACGTAACAGCCAAGTGTTATGGTGGGGATATTACCCGAAAACGAAAACTGTTAGAAAAACAGAAAAAGGGAAAGAAAAAAATGCGGCAGGTCGGAAATGTTGAAGTTCCACAGAAGGCTTTTCTCGCTGTTCTGAAACTTGATTAAAAAAATTTGCAGAATTTATAAAACCTTTGTAATTTACAGGCGTTTTAAACAATATCAAAATAAATTAATTGTTTAATTAGTATCTGTCAACAAAGTCTTAAATTGAAATGGTATTGACACGAATTACACTAATTAACACGAATGCTTTTTTGACATGAATTATCACTCCCGATTGTTATAGGGATTAATTCGTGTAAATTTGTGAAATTTGTGTCCTTATATAAGCTATGTCGAAATTAATATTTGATAAATTAAGCAGAACCGGTATTCTTACGGTATTCCTGTTGTTTTTTGTCTTTCACTCTAATCTTGTTGCCCAGTTTTATAATGGTTCGCAAATGAGTTTTGGTAAAAACAGGGTACAGTACAAAGAATTTTTCTGGACCTATTACAAATTCGAGAATCACGATATTTACTTTTATCTCGGTGGAAAAGAACTGGCATTATATACTGCAAATTACATTGATGAACATATTGATGAAATAGAGGATAAGTTGGATACAGGTTTTGAAGACAAAGTTCAGTTCATAATTTTCAACAATTTAACCGACCTGAAGCAAAGCAATATCGGACTTATTAACGATCAAAATTACAATACGGGAGGAGTTACACATATCATAGGTAAAAAGATTTTCCTGTATTTTGACGGAAGCCATGAGAACTTCAATAAACAGATCAGATCAGGTATTGCACAGTCAATTGTTAACCAGTTGCTTTATGGCAGTACAATTGGTTCACAGATAAAAAATACTTCGCTTTTTCCTTTCCCCGACTGGTATATGAATGGGCTTGTTTCTTATATTTCTGAAGACTGGAGTACCGATATAGATAACTGGGTGAAAGACGGGATAATGTCAGGTAAATTTGATAAATTCAATCAATTATCGGGAACTGAAGCAACTTATGCCGGTCATGCATTTTGGCGTTTCATTGCTGAAAAATATGGTGAATCATCCATTTCCAATATTATTTATATGGCAAAAGTAAGCCGCCGTCTTGAAAGCGGTTTCCTTTATATACTTGGTATTTCTTTTAAAAATCTTGTAAATGAAGCCCTTGCATTTTACCGTGAGAAATATTACAATAATGATTCAGTCCGGAATTTCCCGGAAGAATCAATCCTGAAAAAAATAAAACCGAATACCGTTTACAGTCGCCTGAAACTCAGTCCGGATGGTAATTATGCAGCTTATTCTTCCAACAGATCGGGTCAGTATAAAGTTTGGCTAAGAGACTTGAATACCGGTAAAACTAAAAAGCTTATGAAAGCCGGGTTCAGACTGGATGAAAAAATTGACTATTCTTATCCGCTTCTGGCATGGCATCCAAGCGGACGAATATTATCCATATTGGTTGAGCGTAAAGGAGAAATATACCTTTATTACTATATTTTAGAAGAAAAGGAATTAGAAAAGGTAATACTCTACCAGTTTGAAAAAGTGCTGGATTTTGCTTATTCTGATGATGGCAGGAGAATGGTCATGTCTGCCGTTCAAAGGGGGCAGACCGATATATTTGTTTATGATATAGGTTCTAATTCTTATGAACAAATTACAAAAGACCATTACGATGACCTTTATCCAAGGTTTATTAACAATTCAAAAGAAATAATCTTCAGTTCAAACCGGATAAACGACACAATAAGGTTTGAAAATAAATATAAACCCGGTGAAGTTCAGAAAAGATACGATCTGTTTCTATATAAATACAACCAAAAGAGTAATATCCTCATGAGGGTAACTAAAACTCCTCTTGCCAATGAAATACAGGCAATGGAATATGAAAATAATTTTATTGCTTATCTGAGTGATGAAAATGGTATTTATAACCGGTATATAGCAAGGTTCGACAGTACAATCAGTTTTATCGATACTACTACTCATTACAGGCATTTTACAAAATCATTTCCGGTTACTAACTATTCAAGGAATATTCTTGAACAAAATATTGTTCCTGAAATTTATAAATACAGTCAAATTATTTATAAAGACCAAAAATACCGGATGCAAATTTATGATCAGCTACCGCCTGAATCATTAATGCCTGTTCACCTTGAGAATACTATGTACATGGATCAGCTAATAAATCTTTTTGGTAAAATGTCGGAAACCGGAGAAACAAAGTTTATGGAAACAGGCACACTAAAACCGAAGAAACGCAGAGGTTTTTCTACCGTAAGACAAAGCGATGCAATCCAGGAATTTTTTGCGGCAGATAGCTTAAAAGATGGAGAAAAAATTGATATAAATAATTATACTTTCGACAAACAGGATTTTATATCGACTGACCAGAAGAATTGGGAATACACAATGATTGATGTTCCCTTGCCCGGTCAAAAGGCAAAAGATAAAGACCAGCCTCCTAAAAGGCTTAATTACAATGTAGAATATTACCTGAATGAAATTGTAACACAAATTGATTTCTCATTTTTGAACCAAACTTATCAGCCATATACAGGAGGCTCTTCGCCAATATTTCTCAATCCGGGATTTAATGCCTTGCTTAAGGTTGGCGTTACCGACCTGTTGGAAGATTATAGAATAACCGGCGGCGTTAGACTAAATCTAAACCTCATCAATAATGAATATCTCCTGAGTTTTGCAAATCTGAAAAAGCGCCTCGATAAAGAAATTGTTTTTCACAGGCAGTCCATCGAAAGTTACAATGATTATTGGGATATAATAAGGGTGTATTCACATGAATTGTATTATATATTAAAATGGCCGTTTAATCCGGTAATGGCTGTTAAAGGGACACTTTTGTACAGGAATGATATGTCGGTTAATATGGCAACCGATGCAGTTTATCTTTCCCGTCCGAATACTTATAAAAACTGGGCAGGCATTAAAGGTGAATTTATTTATGATAATACTAAAAATATGGGTATAAACCTGTACTATGGTACCCGGTTTAAAATCTTCGGCGAATATTATCAACTAATAGATGAACAGGCACAGAATCTGGTAGTTTTGGGATTTGATTTCAGGAATTATCAACGCTTGCACCGTACACTTGTTTGGGCTAACAGGTTTGCCATAAGTACTTCTTTTGGTAATAATAAGCTTATTTACTATATGGGTGGCGTGGACAACTGGTTGTTCCCAAAATTTAACAGAAATACACCGATTGACCATGAACAAAACTATGCTTACCAAACCCTGGCTACCAATATGCGCGGGTTTCATCAGAATATCAGGAACGGTAATAGCTTTGCTGTAATAAATTCTGAACTCCGGTTCCCTGTATTCAGGTATTTTGCCAATCATCCGATTAAATCGGACTTCCTGAATAATTTTCAGATAGTGGGATTCGGAGATGTCGGGACTGCATGGACCGGCTTGCAACCATATTCTGACGATAACTTCCTTTATACAAAAATTATTCAACAAGCACCACTCCGTATTACAGTAAAAATTCAGAAAGACCCGATTGTGGGTGGATTTGGATTTGGTGTCAGGAGCCGGTTGCTTGGGTATTTTATCAGGGCTGACCTTGCCTGGGGTGTTGAAGACCGAAACATCCAGCCTTCCGTTTTCTACCTTAGCCTTAGCCTCGATTTTTAGCCTAATGATTAAGCCATTTTTTAAAGTCGTTCAATCTACTGTAACTGACTATTGTTTCGCAATCTGTTTGAGGGTTTAATTCTATCTTAATCCGGCTTTTTGATAATGGATACATATTTTCAATAGCATTGAAATTAACGATAAATTGCCGGTTAATCCTAAAAAATTCTTTTGGGTTAATAATGTTTTCTAATTTATCAAGAGAAAAATCTACCGGATAATTAATATTGTCTTTAGTACAGAGAAAAACATTTTCTATCTTTACATAAAAATAAGCAATATCATTCGCTTTTATGCTTTTTATTTTTTGTCCGTAACGAACTATGAACCTTTCCTGGTATTTGGTCTTGTTTATAAAAGAATCAATTAATGAGTTAAAATCAATTTCTTTTGCTTTTTGTAATTGATTCAGTTCTTTGAATTTATTTATACTTTGTTCTAATTCCTTTATTTCAATAGGCTTTAACAGGTAATCAATGCTGTTTACCTTGAATGCCTTAATCGCATATTGGTCGTAAGCAGTGGTAAAAATAACGGGTGTTTTTACTTTTATTTGTTCAAAAATCTTAAAACAAAGACCATCGGCAAGATGAATATCAAGAAAAATTAAATCCGTTTTATTGTTGTTCAGCCATTTTACAGCTCCTTCAATAGTGTCAATTTTCGATTGAATATAAATATTTGAATCAATTTGGCGCAGCATTTTTCCCAGGTTATTTGCTGCTATTTTTTCATCTTCAATTATTAAAACTTTCATATTTTGAAACCTGTTTATGCTTATTCAGTTTGCAAGTATCTTTTTTTTCAAGTTATATGTTATTATACTAAAAACGGGATAAATTATTACATTTTTTAGTCCCATCCATACGGATTCCTTACAGTCTTAGGGACTTAATATTTATAGAAAAAATAATCACAATAGAGTACAAGTCCCGTCCATACGGATTTCTTCCAGTCATTAGGGACGATATATTATTGAATGTCTAAAATATACCGCTCATCCTCCGGTCGCCATAGGCTTGCCGAAGGCGACGCGTAATCAACATTAAATACATTTGTGTATATGTATTAGCCATGTTCTTTTTATATTACGTCCCTACGGGACTTTGTTATGGGTGTATTTCATTTTCTATAAATATATAGTCCCTAACGGGACAATCCCGAACCCGAAAGTTATCGGGTTTCGGGAAAAAGAAACAAATCAAAATATACGAATTTACCTCGTTTGATGTATAGTTGATAAAACATTTAACGGATAACTTTCACAAAATTAAAATTATCCCTGATTTTTTCTGACAGAACAAAATTGTTTTAACATTTAACAAATTCATTCCTCCTCTAAAAGCGGTATCTCGGCAATATACTCATTATTCTTAATATAAAATTCGGGTATTAAATCGGAAATGTGTTTATATCGTTCGGTTAAATTATTCAATCCTATTTTTGTTGATTCAATCGTATTAGCTTTTAACTGAAGATTATTTTTAATGAACAAAAAATTATCCTTATCAGTTATACTGATTTTTAAAGGATTTTTTTCTGAAATGATATTATGTTTTATTGCGTTCTCAACAAGCATTTGAAGTGATAAAGGCGGAATGTAATTATTTATTTTTTTTGCATCAATATCAATCAAAACTTCAAGATTTCCTTCATGCCTTATCTTCTGAAGAAAAATAAAAGAATTAATAAAATTAATTTCTTCGCTAAGTTTAACAACAATTTTATCTTTTACATTTAATACATAGCGATAAATTTTTGAAAATTCTGCTATAAACTCTTTTGCTTTTTCCGGAT
>JAIORT010000498.1 GCA_021107975.1 Bacteroidales bacterium
TTTCGCTTCTTCCCAATAAATATCCATTTCGTCAAGAGTCATATCATGCAGCGATTTACCCATTTCCTTTGCTTTGCTTTCAAGGTATTGAAACCGCCTGATAAATTTCCTGTTTGTTTTTTCAAGAGCATCCTCCGGATTTACATTGATGAAGCGTGCATAATTGATTAGTGCAAAAATAAGGTCGCCTAATTCGTTTTCCATTTTTTCTTTATTCCCGGCAGAGTCAACTTCATGTTTTAACTCATTTAATTCCTCTAAAACTTTATCCCAAACCTGGTTAGGTTTTTCCCAATCAAATCCCACACCACTGGCTTTCTCCTGTATTCTGTATGCTTTAACAAGCGGAGGTAAAGACACGGGCACTCCCGAAAGAACAGATTTGCGACCTTCTTTAAGTTTTAATTTCTCCCAGTTATCCTTTACTGTTTTAGCATCATTAGCTTCTACATCTCCGAAAATGTGAGGATGGCGATATATCAGCTTTTCGTTTATATAATTAAGCACATCACCAATATCAAAACTGTTGTTTTCAGAACCTATTATTGCATAAAAGACCAGGTGAAGCATTAAATCACCGAGTTCCTGTTTAATTCCGTCTATATCTTTATCAATGACGGCTTCTGACAACTCGTAAGTTTCTTCGATTGTCAGATGACGCAGGCTCTCAAAAGTTTGTTCTTTATCCCAGGGGCATTTATCCCTTAAATCTTCCATAATATTAAGCAGCCGTTCGAAAGCGCTTAGTTTATCTTCAATAGTATTCATAACGCAATATAGTAATTGAGACCTGACAGGTTTTGTTAATTAACTGCTTGAAAGATTAATACATTATAAACATTTTATAAAGAAAACCTGTCAGGTCTTTATTGAAGGGGCAAAATTATGAAAAAACAAATTAGGAAGTATTGTCTATGATAAATTCAGGCTGTTAATCATACTGATGAGTTGTGATGGTTTGAATGGTTTGCTGAGGTATAAATCCATACCGGCATCAAAAAGTTTTTGTTTCTCTCCTTCTTTTGCATGAGCAGTAACAGCAATTATTTTTGTTTGCTTAAAATTTTTGTTTGCTTCGTATTTTCTGATCAGCCGTGTTGCCTGTATGCCATCCATTACAGGCATCTGAATATCCATTAAAACAACTTCGTATTTTTTTTGTTTAAAGAGGTCCAGCCCAATTTTGCCGTTTTCTGCAATATCAGTAATAAAACCTTCTTTCACTAAAATATTGGATGTTAATTGCTGATTGAGTATATTATCTTCAACAATAAGCACTTTTAATCTCTTACTTGTTTCATCATCCGGATAAGTTATACTTTTCGAACTTTTACCTGATTTACTCAGAGGATTGATAAGTTTAGCTGTAAACCAAAATGTTGAACCTTTATTTATTTCTGAATCAACTCCTATTTCTCCTTCCATTAATTCAACTAATTGCTTGCTTATCGCCAGTCCCAAACCTGTTCCTTTATTTTTACGCTCAACTGCTGCATGGGTTTGAGAAAATGGTTTAAACAATTTATGCCGGCTGTCTTTTGATATACCTACTCCTGTATCAGTTACTTTGAATTTCAGTTTACATTGACCATCACCTTTTTTTAATGTATTATCTTTCTGACCGTCAATTTCTATTTCAATTGTAACACCGCCCTTATCGGTAAATTTAAGTGCATTATTTACCAGGTTTATTAGTATTTGGGATAACCTGGTCGGGTCACCGATAAATATATCAGGGGTATCTGAAGCGATCTTAGATTTAAGGTAAAGACCGTTATTTTTGGCTTTAAGTTCATGTAAAGAAATAACTTCGCTAAGGAGTTTCGGAAGAAAAAATCTTACAGGTTCTAAGATAACCTGTCTAGCCTCAATTTTTGAAAAATCGAGAATATTGTTAATGATATTTAATAAATTGTTACTCGAAACACTTACTACCCTGAGGTATTCTTTTTGTTCGGCTGAGAGATCAGTTTCTTCCAATACTTCAGTGATACCAATGATACTGCTCATTTGATTTCTGATTTCATGACTCATTCCTGCAAGGAACATGGATTTCGACTGGGTTGCCTGTTCAGCTTTCTCCTTTTCATGGATAAGCTCATCTTCGTATTTTTTTTGACCTGTTATATCTTTAATTGTTCCGAGTATTGCTTTTTCACCATGATAACTTATCAGCCCAACACTAAGGATAACATAAACTACCTGTCCATTTTTATGCCTTAATCGAAATTCATAGGAGGTTGGAATATCTTTACCTTGCATTCTGGCTTTGTAATTGTTTATTATCATTTCAAGGTCTTCTCGAACTATAATATCTTTAAATGTCATATTATGAAGTTCTTCAATGGAATAACCGGTGATATCCACAATGGCTTCATTTGAATATATTAGTCTGTCATTTTGAATAATAAAGATACCGTCCAGTATATTTTCGATGAGCGATTTTTGCTTTTCTTCGCTTTCCTTGAGTTCGGAAATTGTTTTTTCGAGTATAATTTTCTGCTCGCTAATACTTGTATTTTTTTCTTCAAGCAATATCCTGGCTTTTTTGTTGCTGAGCGATCGGTTATAAAAAATAAATACAAGTGCAAGTATTAATAAGCTGATACTGGCTCCAATAAAAATGATATATTGTTGTGTTTTAATTTGTAATTCCTTAACTTCATTTTCTTTAGTAATCAATTCTAATTGTTGCTCTTTATTTTGAAATTCATATTTTTTCTCTATTTCGGCTATCTGTTTCCTGCTTTCCTTGTTGTACAGTACATCATTTAAGTTTGTATAAAGCTTATGGAATTCCAAAGCCTTTATATAATCATTATTGTTTTCATAATATTCAGACATGTCTGAATAAAGAGCCATTATTAATTTCTTTGCATTTATTTGTTTTGCTTTTTCTAAAGCCTCATCGAAATATTTGAAAGCATTTTGCTTTTGGTTTAAAGCATTGTAAACCCCTCCTATATTTCTAAGTGTATTAGTTTCGGACCATAAGTATTTATTCTCTTTTTGTATCTTTAAAGCTTTATTATAAAATTCAAGAGCTGTTTCATATTGTTGTTTTTCAAAATGTACGTTTCCTATATTGTTCAGGTTGGCTGCCTGATTGTCGATATTGCCGATTTCAAGACTCAGTTTGTATGCAAGAGTAGAATACTCAATAGCAGTATCAAATTTATTTATTTCAAAAAACAGGCTCCCGAGGTTTGTATAACAATCAAGTATGCGTTGTTTTTGATCTAACTTTTTGCAAATATTCAGGCAATTGTTGTACAAATCCAGTGCTTTATCATAATCTTGTAAATAATAATAAATGTTTCCAATGTTTATTAATGTTGCTGCAACTCCCTCTATGTTGTTATTCCTTTTTTCAATATCCAGCGAAATATAATAATATTCGATTGCCGTGTCATAATTTCCCAAAGCATCGTATATAAGCCCTATGTTATTTGAAGCTCTGCTTATGCCATCGGAGTATTTTATTTCTTTACTAAGTATAAGAGATTTCCTGTAATATTCATAAGCCGGATTATATTTTTCAAGAAAATAAAACCCTAAACCTATCCTGTTCAATGCCCGGGCTTTTTGTATATCATTCTTCTTTTCTTCACCAATTTTAAATGCTTGTTCAGCAAGCTCTACACTTTTTGCCGGATCGATGAACCAATACTCCTTGGAACTCGTAATTAACAGTTCGAATTTTTCATCTCCTTCAACTTGTTCAAGCATCTTTTCAAGGCTGTCAACCTGTGAGAGGCACACAAAACAAGTTAATACAGATATAATGGAAATAATGAAATATTTGAATTTGCCTTTATGCATTAATATTTGATGAATTTATTTGCAATATTAAAAAATAAATTCAATATGATGATACTGAATTCTAAATAGTTTTTAATAAACCAAAAGGATTTGCTTTTAAACGGCACTTTTGTTATTATCTGCTAAAGGTAAAGTAAATATGAATTTGCTTTCTTTTTCAAAGATGCTTTCAACCCTGATTTCACCTCCGTTTTTTTCTACAAACTCTTTACAAAGGATCAGACCTAAGCCGCTGCCATTTTCGTTTGCTGTACCTTTGGTCTGGCATTGCTCGTTAATACTGAATAATTTTTTGAGGTTTTCAGGTTTAATTCCAATTCCATTATCAGAAATGCAAACTTCCAGAAAATTTCCATTTTTTTTAGATGCTATTTCAACTCTACCTTCTTTCCTGGTAAATTTTATGGCATTTGATATTAAATTCCTAAGTATAGAGTTCACCATATTTTTATCGGAGATTACCAACGTATTGAATGGGATATGGGAACGTAACTTTATTTTTTTGTTTTGAGCTACTGACCTGAAAATGGAAATGTTTTCATTGGCAACAATACTCATGTCGATAACCTCAGGCTGGATATATAAATTGCCGGTTTGGGTCTTAGACCATTCAAGTAAATTTTGAAGTAATTTATAAGTGCCCTCTGCGGCTTTATTAAGATCTTCAATCATTATTCTCTTTTCTTCATCGCTATGACAATCATATTCCTCATGAAGAAGGTTTGCAAACCCCAAGATAGCATTAAATGGATTAGTCAGATCATGAGCTATAATTGAAAAGAATTTATCTTTTGTAGCATTGGCTTCCCTGAGTTTCTTTTCAGATTTTATTATACTATTGTTCTTTTCTGTTAATTCTTTATGTGCAATTTGTTTATTTCTGTATCGGTTATAAACTAATATTATTAAAATCAGCACGAGAAATGTTATCGCTATAAGCGAATAAATAAACTGATCTTTTCTTTTATTAGAAAGTTGCTGTAATTTATTTTGTTCCTCAAGTAGTTTCTTTTCCGTTTCAAGTTCCTCTGATTTTTGTTTTATTTGTAATTCGGTGATTTTATTGCTTATTTCCGAATTAAAAATAGAATCACCGATAGCAGAGTATTTTATATAATAACGCAATGCTTTCTCCGATTGCCCTGTTTTAGTATAAATTATAGAATAGTTCAGGTAGATTTGTGAAATGTTTTCAAGGAAATTTTCTTTCTCAGCTAAAACAAAACTTTTATCAAGAAAAGCCAATGCTTCTGGATATTTCCCAAGTTTAATATATATATCGCTAAAACTAATATATAAGTTAATAATACCGGATTTATCCCCAATATCTTCAATTATTTCTAATGACTTTGTAAGGTATTCTTTTGCTTTACTATAATTATTCAATGCAATATATGTTCTTCCAATGTCAGTCATACAGGTTGCAATGCCATTTTTATCATTCATTTCTTTTGCAATATTCAGGGCTTGCTGAAAATATCCAAGTGCTTTAACCGGTTTATCAAGTTGCAGATATATATCTCCTATGTTTTTATACGAGGTTACAATACCATATTTATTTTCGAGCTCTTCTTTCACTTTAAGCGATTGTTTATGGTATTCAAGCGCCTGATCGTATATTTTAAGATCGGCATATAGATTTCCTATATTGTTAAGAATATACGCATAACCTTCTTTATCTTTAAGATTTTTTCTGATCTTTAATGTCTTAAAATAGTATTCCAGAGCCAGGTCCAGGTCTCCCCTTTTTCTGTAAACATTACCTATATTATTAAAAAGATTTGCAATTCCACTTTTATCATTAAGCTTTTCGCGAATGTTCAGGGCTTTTATATAATATTCAAGCGCATTGCTGTATATTCCCAATTTCTTGTATATAATCCCGATTCGATTATACTCAAGAGCTATATATTTTTCATTATCCAATTGTTTAGCAACTTCTAATGCTTTTTGCTGATATGTAAGTGCATCATTATAATTACCCAGATAGCGGTAGCCTATACCAAGGTTGCTTAAAGCACTATGTTTTTCAAGTAAATCATTTATTGATTCTGCTAAATGAAATGCCTGGTTGGCATATTCCAAAGTTTTTTCAGGATCTTTCACCCTGTATTTATATGCCAGATTATTTAAGATTTTTATTTTTTCTTCCACTGAAACTTTTGGCAGTAAATTCTCAAGACTGTCAATTTCAGAATTAGCATAAATAGTAACGGAAGGAATTAATAAAACCAATGTTAAAATATATTGTACTAATAAATGCCTCATGCTTCCCAGTTTCAAAGAAAGTATTAAATTAATTGCGTAATATTTATACTGATAAACAAAAATTAGGTTTTGA
>JAIORT010000256.1 GCA_021107975.1 Bacteroidales bacterium
ATAACATGGGCTTAGATAACCTTATATATCAGTTTTTTCAAAGAACTTTTTATTATTTTTATGGTACGCTAGTGATTCTGGGACTACAATAACACCAATATTTCCATTTTTAATGAAGAAAGGTATTGATTTAGATAAAAAAAAATATACAATTTATACAAATAACCTTGCAGGAATAAATGAAATTAGAACATTAAACCCCAGTCAATGCAAACTACAGGAGAGACATTTTAATTTGATAGGTGGTCAACCTTTGAGTAAATATAGAGCAACAACAGGTGATTCAACGCAAAAGTTTCTTGATACAATATGGAATGTACAAAATAGCGATAAAGTCAATAAAGTCGAAGATCAAAGAGAAATATTAACTCTAAGTATATTAACTTCAAATTGGTTTTTGGTCGGAGAAGATTATCAAACAATTTCAATTTGTGCCAGAGGGGAAGGACATTTTGAATTTAAACAATCAGTTATTAATAATTCAGATCAAATAATACTTATTTCACCATTAGGAAAAATTTTACCCTTAGACAACGAGAATGAACTTAATTGTTTATTACCAGACACTGAAGAAAAAGATTATCAAGCTCTAAAATTACCTACTGAGTCGAAAGATAAAATATTTCTCCTAACTACATATAGATCTAATGCAATATATTCACCCCTGATGCAGGTGTCGACAAAATTATCGGACTTAAAGGACCCAACTAGACATTTATGTCCTAAAAATTATTCTTTTACAAAAAGTTCTCCCCGGTTTAATCCTGAAGGAGATAGATATAAAATTGTAGTAACAGAGTTACCCCATGAATATATCAGGGATAATTTTAATGAAGTCTACAGATTTAATTTATAAATTATAAGTAATCCTTCGGTATGCCACAGATTGTTTTGCAGGAAATTGCCTTCTATATTTGCGGGCAAAAACCAAAGATGAAAGATTTATCAAAAAAGGAATACAGGGAAAATATGTTCAGCCTGATAGAGCAGAGTAAAATATCAGGAGCAACAAAAAAGGAGTTACAATCAACTTAATTTATACGTAACCTCCGGATATTTCGAAATCTTCCTCAAAAAACTCTAAAGCCCCAACCGTTTTATGCATATATTTTTTCAATTGTATTTGAAAAATTTCGTAATTTTACAAAAAATTAAATTAAACTTGAAAAATAATGCAAGCTGTTTTTGATAAAATAAAAAAATACAACACCTGGGAGAATCCAAATTTGAATACAGGTTTTGAAAGAAAATCGTATTTGAATAAAGTGAGTAAATTCATTGGTAATAAACTGATAAAAGTCCTTATTGGGCAAAGGCGGGTTGGCAAAAGCTATATTCTACGACAAATTATTAGCTATTTGATAAGTCAAAAAGGAGTTAATCCGAAATATATATTTTATGTAAACAAAGAATATATCGGGTTTGATGATATTAAATCAGCAGCCGATTTAGAAAATTTATTTACTTTTTATCAAAACGAGCTTAATGTTTCCGGGAAGATATACATATTTCTTGATGAAGTTCAGAATATTGAAAACTGGGAAACTTTTGTAAATTCATATTCCCAGGATTTCACCAACGATTATGAAATTTTCATTACCGGTTCTAATTCAAATCTCTTATCGGGCGAACTCGCTACTTTATTATCAGGGCGTTATACAGAGTTTGAAATCTTTTCATTTAGTCTTTTTGAGTTTGCAGAGTATAAGAGCCTGCAAATAAATAAAGAATCATTTCTGAAATATATTCAAATGGGTGGTTTACCCGAAATGTTTAATTTTTCTGATGAAGAAATACAAAGGCATTATATTGAAAGCCTGAAAGACACAATTATTTTAAGAGATATAATTGAGCGAAATAAGATTAAAGATGTAACATTACTCGAAGATATTTTTAAATTTTCTGCTGTCAATATCGGTAATCTGACATCGTTTTCAAATATAGTAAAATACTTTAAAAGTATGCAAAAGAAAACAAATTATGAAACAATTTCTTCGTATATAAATTATTTGAAAAATGCTTTTATTGTACACGAAGCCGAAAGGTATAACCTTAGAGGAAAACAGGTACTCGGTGGTGTACGTAAATATTATTTAAATGATTTGGCATTTAAAAATTATTTGTTCGGGTATTACCCTTCTGATATTGGCTATAATCTTGAAAACTACGTGTATTTGCAACTTAGAAGAATGGGATATAAAGTTCATATAGGAGTTTTCGGTGATAAAGAAATTGATTTTGTAGCTCAAAAACACCAAAAAACTATCTACATTCAAGTGGCATATTTATTAAATGAGCCTAAAACTTTTGAACGAGAATTTGGAAACTTGTTGTTAATAAAAGATAATCATGAAAAAATCGTAGTTTCACTTGATGATGTGAAATTTTCTAATTATGAAGGTGTAAAACATCTAAGACCCTGGGAATTGGTTAACCCTGAATAATACCAATTTTGATTAATCCAAAAATTCAGAGAAGTCCTCTCGGGCATCAAATTGTTTCTCAAATTCACTCGCTTTCATATATCTCAATCAGCTTAATTTATAAGTCACCTCCGGATATTTCGAAATCTTCCTCAAAAACTCTGAAGCCCCAACCGTAAATTTCTTCGCTGGCATTTCAATTGCGATATTGTCTTCAGTGTCTGTTACCTGTAATTTCAGATTGCATTTGCCTTTTCCTGTTTTGATTATCTCCGTAATTTCCTCGGTAAATTGATCTGTAATGCTTAACAATGGCAGTTGAAGTACAATTTCCTTTGTCAGCTTTTCCATAGCTTCTGATAACAACATGATATTATTAATCCGCACATCAAGGGTGTCGCGGTTCTTATTATTCCTGAAAACGACTTTTGCAATAAGTAAAAGCGAAGTGCCTTCTATAAGTAAGTGCTTGTATTTTAAATAATCCTCCGAAAAAATGATGAATTGATTTTGGTCGGTGAAATCTTCTATGATAAAAGTAGCAAACCGGTTTCCTGTTTTCGAGGTACGGTGTGTAACAGAGGTCAGTATTCCTGCAAAGCTTACTTTTTTATTCCTGTATTTCGCAAGATTGTTTTTAAGGTCATTAATGGTTACATTGCAGAAATTCTCCATCTCTATCTTATAATCTTCCAAAGGATGACCCGACATATAAAACCCTGTTATTTCTTTTTCGTTTTTAAGCTGTTCCAGCTTTGTCCAGGGGTCGCACTTGGGGAGTTCGGGGTCTTTAACCTCTATCTCTTCCATATCACCAAAAAGGCTTACCTGCGAGGAATTTTGTTGTTGCTGAAAATTAGCTGCATGTTTTACGATTTTTTCAAGGAAAATAGTGTCTTCGGAATGTTCCCTGTAAAAATACTGCGCCCTGTGTGTGTCTTCAAAATCATCGAAAGCGCCTGCCATTGCCAGGGCTTCCATGCTTCTTTTATTCACAGCTCTCAGGTTTACACGTTTTGTGAAATCAAAAATATTTTTGTAAAAACCGTTTTCCTCTCTTTCTTCAATAATACTTGTAGCTGCATTTTCACCCACATTTTTTATAGCAGCAAGCCCAAACCTTATCTCGCCTTTAGAGTTAACCATAAAATTCAAATCACTTTCATTAACATTCGGACCCAGAACGGAAATACCCTGTCGTTTACATTCATCAATAAAGAACGTGATTTTTTTAATATCATTCAGGTTGTGGGTAAGAACCGCTGCCATGTACTCGGCGGGATAATGAGCTTTTATGTAAGCGGTTTGATACGCAATAACCGAATAAGCAGCAGAGTGAGAGCGGTTAAATCCGTACTTGGCAAATTCCATCATAGTATTGAAAACATCCTCGGCTTTCCTTTTGTCAATCTCCTTTTTTTCAGCGCCCTCAATAAAAACAACTTTTTGCTTCTCCATAATTTTCATATCCTTTTTACCCATAGCACGGCGAAGTAAATCCGCTTTGCCAAGAGAGAAGCCCCCCATTATCTGTGCGGTTTGCATGATCTGTTCCTGGTAAACCATGATCCCATAAGTGGGCTTAAGAATTTCCTCTAACAACGGATGAGGATAGTTTACTTTTTCTTTGCCATGTTTTCTTTTGATATAAGTGGGAATAAATTCCATAGGACCCGGACGGTACAGGGCATTCATGGCGATAAGGTCTTCAATACCGGTAGGTTTGAGTTCTTTCAGGTAGCTTCTCATTCCTTCCGATTCGAACTGGAAAGTACCGATGGTATCGCCTCTCTGGTAAAGTTCGAAAGTTTTCTTGTCATCCAGGGGAATATTTTCAATATCAATTTTTGCATTATGCCGTTTTTGAATGTTTTTTATTGCGTCGTTAATAATAGAAAGAGTTTTCAATCCGAGAAAATCCATCTTAAGCATACCGACAGATTCCACTAATTTCCCCTCATACTGTGTAACCATTAATTCGGAGTCTTTGGCGGTTGCAAGCGGAATATGATTTATCAGGTCGTCAGGTCCGATGATAACACCGCAGGCATGAGTTCCTGTGTGCCTGGCAGAGCCTTCAAGTGTTTCGGCAAACTGAAGGGTTTTTCTTTCGAGGTCGTCGCCTTTATTCTTTATCTGAGCCAGTTCTGGAACTTCCTTAAATGCTTGCTTTAATGAAATTCCGGGACGTTCGGGTACGAGCTTTGCCAGTCTGTCGGCATCAGGCAAAGGAAGTTTTAAAACGCGTGCCACATCCCTTATAGCCATCTTTGCAGCCATTGTGCCGAAGGTTACTATTTGAGCTACACGATTTTCGCCATATTTTTTTATAACATAATCCAAAACCTTATCCCTGCCCTCGTCGTCAAAGTCAATATCAATATCGGGCATGGTAACCCTGTCAGGGTTCAGGAAACGTTCGAACAGCAGATTATATTTAATAGGATCGATGCTGGTGATACCTGTGCAAAATGCCACTGCCGAACCGGCAGCCGAGCCTCTGCCGGGTCCAACCGTAACTCCCATTTCACGGGCTTTATTAATGAAATCCTGTACGATAAGGAAGTATCCCGGAAAGCCCATCTCTTTTATTACATTCAATTCAAAATCGAGTCTTTCTTTTATCTCATTAGTAATTTCGGGATAAAATCTTTTTGCTCCCTCATAAGTCAGGTGTTTCAGGTAATCATCTTCAGAGCCGAACCCTTCGGGTAAAGGGAAGCGGGGCAGGACAATATCGCTATGAATATTGTAATCTTCTATTTTTTCAACTATCTCAAGGGTATTTGCCAGGACTTCAGGATGGTCAGGGAAAAGCGCAGCCATTTCCTCAGGGGTTTTCAGGTACTCCTGCCCCGTATATTTTAATTTTCCTTTTTTATCATTAATATCTGACCCGGTGTTTAAACGTATTAAAATATCATGTGCGTCATAATCTTCTTTATTAATGAAATGAACATCATTAGTTGCTATTACTTTCAGGTTGTTTTTTTCAGCAAGCCTGAATAAGGATTCATTTACTGTTTTTTGATCGGGAGATCCATGATTTTGTATTTCTAAGTAAAAGTCATCTCCGAATACTTCTTTATACCAATCGATTACTTCCTGTGCTTTTTCTTCTCCATGATTCAGTATGGTATATGGTATTTCACCTCCAATACAGGCGCTCGAAACAATAAGCCCTTCACTGTATTCTTTTAAAATTTCTTTATCAATACGCGGTTTATAATAAAATCCTTCGAGATAACCCAGAGATGTCAATTTTGACAGGTTGTGGTAACCGGTTTTATTTTTAGCTAATAATATCAGGTGATGGTAATGCTTACCCTTAGTTTTTTCTTTTTTACGGCGGTCTTCTTTCGCAATGTAAACCTCACAACCGATTATGGGTTTAATTTTCTGTTTTTTTGCTTCATTAAAAAATTTCAGCACACCGTACATATTTCCATGGTCGGTAATTGCCAGGGCATTCATACCGGAGTCTTTGGTTTTTTTTATCAATAATTCAATATTTGCCGCTCCATCCAGGATGGAATATTGAGTATGTACGTGCAGGTGTGTGAATTCGAACATGATACGATTTACAATTTTAGATTTTAGATTTTGAAGTTTCTCCCGAATACCGATAATTATCGGTATCGGGGTCAGGTTTCAGGTTTCAGGTTTCAAGTTCAAACATCAAATAACCAATTCAACCAATTCAACCAATTCAACCAATTCAACCAATTCAACCAATTCA
>JAIORT010000887.1 GCA_021107975.1 Bacteroidales bacterium
TATGCTATGGAGCTATAAAGCTATATTTCTATGTTCTTGTCGCATCCCGATAAACATCCATTATCTTCACAGCAGCATTTTCCCATTTCAGGTCATTCACTTCATTTTTCCCGTATTTTTTAAACATTTCAGGAAGGGCTTTGTAATGAAGCAAGCCGTAAATAGCATCTGCTGTTCCATTCACATCCCAGAAATCAACTTTAATAGCATGTTTCAATATTTCGGCTACTCCTGACTGCTTTGAAACAATAACCGGAACATTGGTTCGCATAGCTTCTAAGGGAACAAGCCCGAATGGTTCGGAAACAGAAGGCATAACGAAAACATCGCTCAGGGCAAACATTCTGTCAACCGCTTCTCCTTTCAGGAAACCCGTAAAATGAAAACGATCGGCTATTTTTAACTGTGCAACCCTTCTTATCATTTTATTCAGCATATCACCCGAACCTGCCATTACAAAACGCACATTCCTGTCTTTCTGAAGAACTTTATAAGCTGTTTCGATAAAATATTCAGGACCCTTCTGAAAAGTGATCCGTCCGAGAAAAGTAACAACTTTCTCTTTGACAGCTTTCTTAATATTCAAAACTTCAGGTTTATCAACCGGTTCAATAGCATTGTGAACTGTAAAAACTTTCTTCGGATCAATACCATGTTTATCAATCACAATTTTCCGGGTAAGGTTACTGACGGCAATAACCCTGTCGGCAGCCATCATTCCGCTTCGTTCAATATCGAATACGATAGTATTTATATCTTCGCCTGTTCTGTCGAATTCAGTAGCATGAATATGAACCACCAATGGCTTTCCGCTTACTTTTTGAGCTGCAACTCCGGCATAATAAGTCAGCCAGTCGTGGGCATGAATCACATCAAAATCGTACCTGGCAGCAACGGCTCCACCCACTAATGCATATCTCGAAACCTCTTCCATCAGGTCTTTACCATACTTACCGGAAAATTCATACTTTCGTGAAAATATCGATTTCTTTCGCAGTTCCTTTTCCAGCTTAGTTTCGGTAGTAATGTTCTCAAATTCTTCAGGGTCAAGGTAGGGAACCAGATTTGAACCTACTTCGAGGTATGTAAAATTTTTAGCAAATTGTACAAACTCATTATCATAGACATCAACCGTTACATCACTGGCATCAACCAGCCTCACTGCCCTCTGATCTTCATCTCCATAAGCCTTCGGAACAACGAACAATACTTCTGCTCCCTGTTTAAGCAGTCCTTTAGTCATGCCATAGCAAGCCGTACCAAGTCCGCCTGTAATATGTGGCGGGAATTCCCAACCGAACATTAATACTTTCATTAGCTTTGATCTGAATTTTTTTCGTTTTGTTTGATCAAATAATTTATTCTTAATAATTCTGCAACGCTCCATGCCTGCGAAATGGCTCCTTTCCCTATGTGTGGTGGATCGCCATAATATAACTCAGAAATTGTTCCTATACCGTGTTCATTCATTTCTTCTTCGAATCCGTTGTAAAGTTCTTTTATAAAATGTATCCCTCCTTTTCCATGCAATTTGAGATAACCCTCTGCAAAATGACCTAAAAGCCATGGGAATACCGAGCCATTGTGATATGCCCTGTCTCTTGTTATTATATCTCCTTTGTATATGCCTTTATAATCCGGGTTTTTAGGAGAAAGAGTCCGCAATCCCCGTGGTGTCAGTAATTCCTGTTCAACGGTTTGAAGTATGCTGTTTTTAATCTCGTCCGATACCGGACTGTATGGCAATGAAGTTACAATCACCTGGTTTGGTCTAACGGAAAAATCTTTATATCCTTCCTTTACAACATCAGCGAGATAGCCTTTGTCTGAATCCCAAAATGTTTCTTTAAAGGCAACTTTAATCTTTTCAGCAACAGGCGTCCACTCCTTAACAATCTTATTATTTCCGGCTTTTTCAGCCATTTCAATAAAAAATTTAATGGCATTATACCACAGTGCATTTACTTCAACAGCAAGCCCGTTGCGATCCACAACAGGTTTTT
This sequence comes from Bacteroidales bacterium, assembly GCA_021107975.1. Classification (GTDB taxonomy): domain Bacteria; phylum Bacteroidota; class Bacteroidia; order Bacteroidales; family JAADJA01; genus JAADJA01. The sequence goes on from JAIORT010000887.1 coordinate 2,004, forward strand.
CTTCGACCATTGCATTCATCCAGGTTAAGACATCATTTTCTCCTCCTGCACATAAAAGTCCATCATCTCTCATATAAATATTGAATGAAGTTCCTTTTTTGAACTCCTTTAATATTTCTTTCATAACCTTTCCGTATTTTTTCCAAATAACATCAGACTCTCCGGTAAAACTGACATATTGCTGTAATGCCCAAAAAAACCATAATGGTGCATCAGCCGAATTATATATTAATTCGCTTCCAATCCTGTTATTTGGGAAAAAAGCTCCTTTCCTGAGTGCAACCATTGTATCGGTAACTTTCAGGAATGTATTTGTATCGTTTTGGGTTAATGTTAGTCCGGGTAATGCAATAAAGGTATCTCTTGCGCTTATATTGAACCAATGGTAACCGGCAATCAATTCAATCTTGTCATTTTTATTATGGATAAAAAATTGTTCGGCAGCATTAAAAAGGCAATTTTCAAAACTATCTCGTGGTACTCTGTTTTCTATTTCATTAATAAATAAAGCTTTCAGACTACGAGGTGTAATCTCGTCAAGTCCCGCCGAAAAAATAATGCTTTCGCCTTTTTTTATCGAAATTTCAAAATATCCCGGGTTATACAAGTCTTCTTTATAATCGTAACCACGGGTTTTTTCTTTACTATATTCAATATCGTAATACCACTCAGGCTGGTGTACGTAAGAAACCTTTTTGGAAAATTGCATGAATAATTCGGAATACGGTTCGTACATTTTTACCTTAATTCCGTTATTCACTTCTGCATAAGATTTATCAACATCATCGTTTTCTTTACTTAAAAAATGTACGCTTCTGAATGCAAGAAAAGGTTTAAATCTCAGTTTTGTTGGTGAATGTGCATCATCTAATGTATATCGTATCAAAACCCTGTCGTCATTAGCTGCAAATACTCTTTCTTTTGTAAGTACAACACCACCGATACGGTAAGTTAGCTTTGGGATAGGATCCGACTCAAAATCCCTGATGTATTTATGCCCTCCCGGTTCGTAAACATCGTCGCCATACTTATGAATACCAAGGTTAAATTCTGTGTTATGCTGTATTACCGTTGCATCAAAAGAAGATAGAAAAACATGATGCTGGTTATCGATCTGAGGCTGTAAGGTAATTAGTAAACCATGATATTTCCTGGTATTACATCCGGTGATTGTTGTGCTTGCATAAGAACCTGCCCGGTTCGATCGCAGCAATTCTTTATGTAGTGAGTACTCTAAATTTATCAATTGTGTTTTATCGAACTCGATATAGCTCATAATTTAATTAATTAATCAAAGCTGCAAAATTACTTTATTTAATTATATCATCTAAAGTATTCCTGAGAGTTAACTTAAAATTAACAAAAAAATATAGTATTTTTGTAATGAACTTATGTTCATAATATTTAAGAATAGTTTTAATATTATGAGAAACTCCATCCTGCTTTGGTTGTTTATTTTCAACAGTTTAATATTGTTTGCACAGGAAAATGCAGGAATATCCGGCTTTGTTTACGAAACCCAATCCGGCAAACCAATTGAAAATACTGAGGTCATTTTACTTGATACAGACAAAGGTGTTATAACTAATAAAAAAGGCTATTTTCAGCTTTTAAACCTTCAGCCCAACACATATTACCTGGTTTTTAAACACATTGGCTATGAAGAAAAAACAAAGAAAATAAATCTAAAACAAGATGAGGAGAAACAAATAGAAATTTATCTAATTCCAAGAGTAAGAAAATTAAAAGAGGTTATTATTGAAGAAGAGGATGAAAGAAGAGTGCTCATAAGCCGACTTCCTTATATTGAAACAAAGATTTTAAAAAAGCAAATAACAGAAACTGCTGCCGGCGGTGTTGGTGATCTGCTTCGTTCGTCGAACAACATTTCAGGAATAAGGAAAGGAGGAACAGGTATTGATCCGGTGATTCGCGGTTTCAAGTTCAGCCAGTTGAACGTTCAGATTGATAACGGGTTAAAAATAGAAGGCGGCTGCCCGAACCGCATGGATCCTGCAACTTCACATATACAAATAGAAGATATTGAATCAATCGAGGTATTTAAAGGTCCTTACGCTTTACGATACGGACCCTCGTTAGGAGGTGTCATTAACCTGAAAACTACGATGCCGGAAAAATCCGACACTTTTAACGTTCATATCAACGCACTGAAAGGTTTCGAAAGTAACCGGAATGGAAATAAAGGACAAATGCGTGTTTTCGGTGGCAATAAATACGTTTTCTTTAACATCTCCGGAGGACAAAAGGATTATGGTAATTACAAGGATGGTAATGGTAATGAAGTAAAATCCGAGTTCAGGAAATATAATTATCGCGGACAACTTGGGTTCTGTCCTTATAAAAGCCACTCCATTATTTTATACTTTGAAGAATCGAAGGGAAGAGACGTTATGTTTCCTGCGTTGCCTATGGACGAGCGGAAAGATGATACAAGGTTGATGTCAATAGATTACATGGCTACTGAATTATCTGAAGTATTTAATTCCATAACTGTTAAACTCTATAAGTCGGATGTAAACCACGAAATGGACAATAAAAACAGACCGTTTTCCGATACTGTGGTCGCTGTCTCAACAATAGAAGCAATTAACCGGGGATTCAGAGCTGAAGCCGGTTTGAATATTGGGAAAAATAAGTTATTCATCGGTATTGATTATGAAAACATTAGTAAAGATGGCGAAAGAGTAAAATCAATGATTCCGCAACCGGGATTACCCGTAAAAAAAGAAAAATTATGGAATAATGCTCTGATAACAAATCTCGGATTATTTGCCGAATACATCTATGATCTAAATTCCTTTGAATTTATCGGCGCTGTTAGGGTTGACTTCAATAATGCCAGGTCTGATGAGATTGTGGTCAAGGATACTTCCCAGGTTAAAATCTATCAATACGGAACTGATTCTATTAAATCTGATTATATTAACTTCAGCTTCAGCTTAGGTGCTACAAAACATTTAAACAATAAATTATCTCTTTCTCTTACATTTGGCAGGGGAGTCAGAAGCCCTGACATGATAGAAAGATTTATCATCCTGTTACCAATCGGATATGATAAGTTTGATTATTTAGGCGACCCCAGGTTAAAACCCGAAGCCAATAACCAGGCTGACCTGACCTTAAAATATATTAATGAAAAAATTGGTTTGTTACAGATAAACGGTTTTTATTCGCTAATTAACAATTATATTACCGGGGAAAGGCTTCCGCCATCGGTACAGAAACCTTTATCAAAAGACGTTCTCGGAGTTAAACAATTCTACAATGCCGGTAATGCGCGGCTCAGGGGATTTGAGCTGTCGTATGCAACTCCCTCACAATATAAATTCGGAGCAAAGCTATTTGGTTCCTATACTTACGGCACAATAAATAATGTTAAAAAGTATATATTAGACGAACATGGTGATGCTATTGATGTTATTGAAATAAAAAATGATGCCCTCACCGAAATACCTCCGTTTGAGTCATCCATAATTATACGTTACAGATTCTTTAACGGCAGGTTTATACCTAAGGCAAAAATAAGAATGGCTGCTGCTCAAGACCATGTATCTGAGGCTTCTTACGAACCAACCTCGCCGGGCTTTGTTGTTGCAGGATTCTCTTTTAATTTTTATTTTAACAAATATTTCAGCATTACCGGAGGTGTTGATAATATTTTCGATAAGGCTTATTACGAACACCTTAACAGGAACATAATAGGAACGAATACGAATTTATATGAACCCGGCAGAATTTTTTATTTAAACCTGTTTTTTAAAATATGAGAAAATTAATTTATATACCTATTATTCTATTGATAATTTTTGCCTGTGAAAAGGAAAGCACCATAGTTAAAGTACGGTACAAGGTCAGTAATGCATATTCGGAAACGGAAATAACATATAGGGATGTTGAAAAAAACTTAAAAACAGAAATGTTTGATTTTCAAAGCGGAGAAGATGTTTGGCAATATTCTTTTGAGGGTGAAAAGGGTGATATTGTTTATATTTCAATTAGATATGTGGATTCAACATCCTCTGTAAAGGTGCAGATTCTGATGGATGGTAAAACTTATAAAGAAGGCTCAAGCAATAATGAACCGGGAAAATATGTTACTATATCGGGAACGATTCCTTATTGA
>JAIORT010000053.1 GCA_021107975.1 Bacteroidales bacterium
CTTGCTCCCCAGGGGCTTTTTATTGCAAAAAGCAGAATATTCAATGTACCTAATACTATTCCTCCAACCCATACGGGCCAGTGCTTCGCAAAAAAAGTCTTAAATAACTGGCCTAATACGCCGGTTTCTTTGCTTTTTTCTGACATTTTTACCTCCTATTTCTTTTGTATCAGAAAACGAGAAACCCCACCTGGCAATTCGCTTTCATCTAATAAAGTATTTCCGGTTTTATTACACCATCTCGGTAAATCCGATTTTGTGCCGGGATCAGTTCCAAGCATCTCAAGTACTTCACCTGCATTAAGCCCTTTTACAGCTTTTGCTAATTTCATCATTGGCATAGGACATGAAAGCCCTTTACAATCCAGTGTTTGATCAACTTTAGTTTCCATTTTTTTGCTATTTTTTATGATAAATAAATAAAGGGGCAAATCTGATAATTAAATTTATCCTTATAAAGAAATGCTAAATGATACATTTCTTAAATTGCAATGAAAAAAATCAATACCAATAATGACATGAATCATTTTATTTAATGATTTAATTGTATATTTGCGAATTAAAGAAAAAAATTGAATCAAATTTGAAATAAACTGATGGGAAATAATTTTTTACACAATAGTTGTACGGTAAGCCTGCCACAAACACAATGTTTTGATTTACTTTCTGCAGAAGAAATGCAGGAGATTGAAGAAAACCTGGTAGAGGTTTCATATAAAAAAGGAGAAACAATTGCAAAACAAGGTTCATTTGCAGCATATATAATATGTTTATCTAAAGGTCTTGTAAGAATATATATTGAGAATTTTAAAGAGACACTTATTTTAAAAATATTATCATCGGGTAACCTTATAGGATTACCATCATTATATGAAGAAAATAGTGTATTTCCATATTCGGTTATTGCATATGAAGATTCCTCAGCGAAATTAATTGATATTAATGTTTTCAGGAAGATTGTTAAGAATAATGCAAAATTCGCCTTTAAAATAATAGAAATATTAAGTGCAAATACCATTCAATTGTATGGAAGGTTTTTTTGTTTTGAGAAAAAACAATCGTATGGTCGTTTAGCTGATATTATTCTTTGTTTGTCGGGCTTTATTTATAAAAGTAAAAAGTTTGAACTTTTACTTTCCCGGAAAGAACTCGCAGAACTTGCCGGAATGTCAACCGAGAGTGTTATTAGAATTATGAAAAAGTTTAAAGATGAGGGACTGATATCAGAAAACGGAAAAACAGTAAAGATTATTAACTATGATTTATTAAGTAAAATTAGTCAACATGGTTAGGCAATTACTTTTAAATATGTTTCATGTTCAAGGTTCAGATAAAAGATTCCGGATTCAGGACATGACCCCCGAAGTGATGCCTTTGGTATAAAATAGATTTGTTAGAAATAGAGATAAAATTAAAACATGAGATATAATGATTCATATCAATAATTAATTGATTTATATCATTTAATATTAAAGCCAATATCACCCTTACCATTTTAAAGCGCAAAAAAAAGATTATATTTTTGCTCACTTAAATTTTTTAATAAACAGATAGATATATATATTATATAATTCAAAAACGTGTTGTTAAATTAAATTATTAAATTGTATGAAAAAGTTATTAAATTTTACATGGGTTCTTGCAGTTGTATCTACTATAATTTTAGCAAGTTGCAGTGATAAAAGTGATGAGCCACAACCATTAGAACAAAACCGGTTTGATGTTTTAAAAAATTATTTAATCAGTCAAAACATGGACTTGAATAACATTCTTACTGATTGGATAACAACCGCAGAAGATGTGTACACAATTATGACAGACGGGGATCTTTCAAACGATTATTTCATTATTGATATTCGTAAAGAAGAAGATTATAGTGCCGGTCATATAGAATGGGCAGTAAATTCTACATTAGGAGGTATTTTAGAAACAGCACAAGATGCAGGCGGAAAACCTATAATTGTAGCATGTTACTCTGGTCAGGCTGCCGGACATGGTGTTGTAGCTCTTCGTTTGAGCGGATATGCCGATGCTAAAGTAATGAAGTGGGGAATGAGCAGTTGGAATTCGGAAACAGCAGGTCCATGGAATTCACACACTGGTGATGCAGCAATCGGTGATGGAAACTGGATAAATCCTCCGGGTAGTATTCAGGGTAATACAGCACATAATACACCGGAAGTTAATTACACAACTACTGATGGTTCTGAAATTCTTAAGGAACAGATATTAATATTACTTAGCGGTGGTTTCTCAGGTGTGTCTGGTGTAGATGTGCTTGCAAATCCGGCTGATTATTTTGTTAATAATTTTTGGGAGGTCGCTGATGTTGAGCAATATGGAAATATTAAAGATGCTTGCAGGATTAAACCGCTTACACTTGGCACCGGCGAATATGTTTACCTTGATCCTAATGCAAAGGTAGTTACTTACTGCTGGACAGGGCAAACTTCTTCAATAGTTACAGCCTACCTCAAAGTGATTGGATATGATTCATACAGTTTGACATACGGAACAAACAGCATGATTTATTCAAATCTTGAAAGCTTCAAGTGGAGTGAAAGCCAAATAATGGAATATCCTTTAACACAATAAACACAATAAAAACAAAAACAAACAAAAAAATAAACGACATGAAAAAATTTCTGTTTTTAATTTTAAGTATTGTATTACTAGCACCGGCAGCAATAAATGCCCAGGGTTGTATGGAAGCAACTTCTGATGAAGGTGTTAGTGTAGTTGGTTATGTTCAGCCACAATGGACTTACGATGAAGCTAATGGCGATTATACCAATACCTATATGTTTAACAGGGCAAGAATTGGTGTTACCGGTTCTATACCTTACGATTTCAGTTATTATGTAATGGCGGAATTAAGCCCGACTAAAAAAGGTCCTTATCTTTTAGATGCTTTTATTACATGGAGTAAACTTGGCCCGTTGGCAAATGTTACTGTCGGTCAGTTTAAATTACCTTTTGGTCTTGAGCTTTCAACACCATGCCAGTCTTTACATACAATAAACAGGTCTTTGGTAGTAAGCGAACTTGCCAGTCCTTTTCGTGATATCGGTTTAATGATCTGGGGCGGAACAGGTTTTGGATTGCGTGAATCAGATATTCTGAAATGGAAACTCTCATTTACAAACGGAACAGGTATGAATAAAATTGACAATAACAAGTTTAAAGATATTACAGCGCGTATTATTGTTTCTCCGTGGGATTTCATGGATATTGGCGGTAGTTATAAATATGGAAAAGTTCTTAAAGATGAGGATTCCGATAAACTTATTCGCTACGGCGCTGATATCTCGGTTGAAAAATGGAATTTCCTTGTTCAGGCTGAATACATCGGAGGAATTGATGACGGCTTTAAACTTGAGGGAGGTGGTTGCGGTCAGGATCCGACAATTGTACCGTTTGATGGTAAAATAAACAAAGAAGGGTTCTTTGTTATGGCATTATATAATACTCCTTGGGAACTTCAACCTGTTTTTAAATATGAAAATTATGATCCCGATACTGATGTTGATAACACCATGAAGAATTCATATACAGTAGGTTTGAATTATTTCTTTAACGACTGGACAAGGTTGCAAGTGAACTATGTTATTAATGATTATATCAGTATTGACCTGCCAAATAATTTATTCATGGTTCAATTGCAGGCTAAATTTTAATTAATCATAAAACATCCACGAAATCCCAAACCTGAAACCTCCGTCTTGCATAGGGTAAGATGGTACGGTAAAATAGCTGAAATCTTTAAAAAGGAAACCCAGGTTATGATATTTTAAAAATAATCTTGCTCTTTTAATTTGTAGGTTTAGAAACACATTAGCGTATATATAGTCTCCAACTTCTTTCTCATTTTGAATATAAAAGTTTCTTGTTGCAGGCATATATGAATACCCATAATAGCTCGTATTGTAAAATGCATCAATACCTGTTTGTATAATTGCTGCTTGTTTAAAAAGGTCTTTTGTGTAATAAACAGAAAGGTTACCAATAAGTTCAGGCAATCGAATTGCGCCGGTATTGGAAGCATCCTGATAGATGATTCTTGTATCAAAACTCCAGTTTCCGGCATTAAAAAGTTTTCTTACATAAGCATTCAAAATGTTCATGCCATTATCTAATTGGGCAGGTATCGCAAGTGTGTCCAGATAAACGAAACTTCCAATATTAATAAGTTTAACGCCTGCTTGCAGATTTTTATAATTATATTCAAAGGTATTGATGAAAAAACTTTGCTTTCTAAAGTTATTTTCCCATTTAAAATGGTTAGAAGAATAGTAATTATAAAACCTTCCGGCTTCTTGTAAGGCAGAAGTAACTTTATATTTAAGATTACCGAACTTAGTATTAAAAGATAGTTTGCCTGTTAAGTTATAATCTCCCACATAAGAGTTGCCGGTAACGTAATCAGCATAGAAATCAAGTTTCAATTTCCTGGAAATACTAAAGGCAACGTTACCATAAGGAATTAATTGATTATAGATTTTTTTTACAGAATCAATAGAATTCTCAACATAAAGATATTTCAATGCAAAATTAAAAGTAAGGAGTTGGTCTTTTGTATTATCGGCATTTGTCCATGAAATCTGATTTTCTACTTTATAAATATATGTTGAATCATAAGAAGGGTTCACCGTATCAAAAGTAAAATGATAAAAAGAGCTGTCTTTTAAGTTGTCTTCATATATATACGTATATTTTGATAAAAGAATAGAATATGAAATAACTCCCGGTGATATTTTATGTGTTTTGTCCGGTTTATTAGTATCTGCTGGATTAAAACTCTCCTTGCCCGATATTTTAAATAATTGTTTTACATAAAAGCTATTCTCCTTAAGACGGTTATGAGCACCCGTAAGATTTACCTCAATACCATCCCTGGAAGTGATAATATTTTGTTCAAATACAGAATCATATTTAATTCCGCCGTTTTCTTCAACCTGTATTTTATTATGAATGTAATTAGCCAAAACCATATAACGATAATTCCTGGTCTGAAACCTGGTTTTCAACACAAAATTTTTATCATCTGCTTTCTGGTTTATATAATATCCCGGCGAATTGACATACCGGAAGTGCAATCCGATATTGAACCAGCTTGCCACATTTTGTGAGTGATTAACATAAAGGTTTTGTTCTTTTTTCGCTCCCATAATATAAAATAATTGAGTATATGGACGTCCTACCCAGTAATATTTTATACTATCGTTAAAAAAAAGGTATTTATCAAACGAGTGAATACCGAAATTAAAACCGCTTGTCAGGTAAGGTTTATATACCATATCCAATGAAGCAAGCCCTGTATTTCCCAGGGTAGCATAATAATTATTTGGTTTTGTAAGAGGATTATATTTTTCGATGTTGGTAATTAGAGTATCTATTTCTTTTAAAAAGCCCGGTCCTTGTTTTTCGAAATTGTTATAGAAGAAATAAACTTTCGATGAATCAAGAGAATTCATTAAAGAATCCTGTGAGAATAAAGGTAAATACAGATATAACAAGAATATCAATAATACCTGACTTTTATTGAGAAGTTTCGACATTTATTAATAACGAAGTTTTGTCAAAAATAGTCATTATTTTTGCATTTTAATTCTAAAATCGAGAGGTATGATTAAAATTTACTTAGTTTTCTCAATTGGTCTCCTGTATTCGTTTGTCTCCTTTTCACAGGATTATTCAGACATGATAATTATTTCTGCATCTGTGGGTGGAAAATCATCTCACACGAATGAAAAGGAAAATGAAGACTATAATTCAAATCTATTTGATTACCGCATTAATCTTAAAGCGGGTTATTTTTTTTGGAAGAGGTCTTCAGTAGGTATTTATTCTGGTTATTCCTATCATAGTGGAAAGACGACCGTTAATGACACTGTAAAAAGTGGGCATAAATTCAATGATTTTTACATAGGACCTTATTATAAGCAATATTTTAAATTACTTTATAGATTCAGTTTTACCATGTTTACTTCAGCTTACTTTAATAGCCACAATTTTAAACCATATTTAGAGTCGAGCTATCCTCGTGTCGAAAATTCATATAATTTGACTTTTATTCCCGGATTGAG
>JAIORT010000703.1 GCA_021107975.1 Bacteroidales bacterium
CCAATCCAGTTTCAGATGTTTCTAATCTTGATATAAATCTCTCTGAAACTGCCGACATTCAAATATCACTTTTTAATATTTCAGGACAGTTGATCAGGGAGCATTTTCAAACTGCTTATACAGGAAGAAATACCGTTAAAATAAATGTCTCAGGTTTATTACAGGGAATTTATTTTTTAAAGATTAAAGACAATAATAATAAAGAAGTAATAAGGAAATTTATTAAGCAGGAATAGGAAAAAGATAGTCTATTCAAAAGCCTCGATATTAACGGGGCTTTTTTTATACTGAAACGCATAAACTTTATTATTTTCGAATAAACTAACTGAATAGTTTAGTGCTGTTTATTTCTTTATTTGTTTGCATTCCCGTTCAGGGTCAGTTTATTTAATCTAAACACACTGAAAATAATTTTCAAACACAAGGGCAACTATTAGTTACAAATAGAGTCTATTTAATTAGTTATGGTTTTTGATGACTGTTGAAGAAAAAATAATTGAAGGATGTATTTCTGGAAAAAGGCGTGCCCAAAATCAACTGTACAAGCAGTATGCGCCGGGTATGTTAGGTGTATGTATGCGCTACTGTATTAATATGGCAGAAGCAGAGGACATCCTACAGGAAGGATTTATTAAGGTTTTTAAGTATATTAAAAGTTTCAGAAAAGAAGGTTCTTTTGAAGGTTGGATCAGGCGGATCATAATAAATACAGCTATTTCTCATTACAAGAAAAATAAAATTTATTTTAACGAAATTAATGAGATGGATATTGAACTCGTGGAAGAGCAATGTGATAATGTATCTTTTGAACCTGTCGATCAAGAGATTTTGATGAATCTGATTCAGAATTTGGCTGATGGTTATCGTGTAGTACTGAACTTATATGTGTTTGAAGGATATAGTCATAAAGAGATAGCCAATATTTTGAATATATCTGAAAACACTTCAAAATCGCAATTATCGAAAGCAAGAAAATTATTACGAAAAAAACTGGAAAAATTAAACAAAGTAACAGACCGGTCAATTATAAATGAAAGACAATTATAACAATATTGACGAATTGCTTAGGGAATCGCTGAAGGACTATAAAAAAGAGCCGTCAGCCGGTGTATGGAATAAAATATCCATACGGCTCTTTTTATCAGGAGCCGGCAGGTATTTATCGGTTATTATTTTTCTAATCGCAATTATTACAGGCACTTTCATTTATCTAAACTTTAATAATACGGAAGAAGAGCTTAAAGGTGCAATATCAGAAACTTCAGACATGATTTCGCCTGAAAAATTTACAGATCAAACTCCGGGAAAAGCTGATAAATCAAATAAAATTATTAATAATCAAAAACAGGAATCACCTGAAGTATTGCAAGAAAAGGAAAGTGATACTGAATTTTCGGAAATCGCTGATGTGGATGTAATCAAGAGTAGTCATGACAAAGCAAATGGTTCAGTAGCTGAAATTAAAGATAAAACGACTGATTTGCCTGAGTCTCAGATAAACCATTTCGATGTTTATCCCGGGTTAATCAGGTTAAATAATCTGGAAAAAATAGGGCATATCGAAATCAGTAAGTCTTTTTTTAGTAGTCTGATGAATCATAACAGGTATATAAAGCATATAGATTTAAGATATGATTACAAATTTAATCCTTCAGTGCCAAAAGATGATTACGGCAGAAAAGGCGCCTGGACTTACGGTTTGTTTATAACACCTGAGTTGATTTTTATTAATAATGAAAAGAACTCGAAAAAGAAAGCTTTAAATATTGATATTACAGGTATTTATAGCCGAAACGACTGGTTTATTCAGGCAGGAGCAGGAATTGCTTTATCAGAAGACAATGGGGCTTATCGTATTGATTATGCCCAGTACGACAGCATAGGATATTACTACGAAGTTACCTCTTTCAACATCGATCCTGAAACCGGTGAACCGGTATTCAAAACAACTGTTGAAAATGTATATGATACAGTGGATTATAACACAACAAAGTCCACCAATAATTTATATACGTATTTCAGATTGCCGGTTTTTGTGGGTTTTAAAGTAAATGAATATAAACGACTTTTGATTTATTTAAAAGGAGGTGCGATATATTCCATTTTATTAAAAAGTAATGAGCCGGGAGTAGATTATGCAAATGAAAAGGCAACACGGATAAAAATAACGGATGAAACACCCGGCAGGATACAATCGTACTGGCAATTATCTGCTGCGATAGGATTTTCGTACAGCTTAACAAACAATTTAAGCCTGAGCGCCGAGCCTGTTTTTAATTACTACATGAAACCGGTTTATGAGCAAAGAGTATATTCAAAATCACCTTATGCTATCGGCTTAAGAATTGGTATGATATTCAAATTTTAAGAATTGGTTTATGATAAAAAAAACTAAAATATTTATAAACGTCATTTTACTCCTGCTTCTTTTTTTTAGCTCGGCTAAGGCACAGGATTTGACTCTTGACGTTACCGGATATTTAACCGATGAGATAACCGGCGACCCAATCCCTGATCACCTTGTAATAGTTACTGTCTCCGGCATTGGGACGTTTGAGAATTATGAATTTTATACCGATTATGCCGGATTTTATGGCAGTGATTCAATTCCTTGTGGAGATCAGGGCGTTGTTCTTGCGATAACTATCGACTGTATAGGTGCAGAACATATACAGCAAGACTATTTCTATCCTGATAATTATGTATTTATTTTTGATTTTGAAATTTGTACTGATAGTATTCCTCCTGGAGATTGTCAGGCTTCTTTCTTTTATGAACCGGTTCCGGGGGCTTATGCAACAATTATGTTTTTTGACACATCAATCGGTAATCCATCGAATTGGCTGTGGGATTTCGGAGATGGAACAACTTCTTCTGAACAGAACCCTGTACATCCTTATAATACCTTAGGCACTTATCCTGTTTGCCTTACAATTTGGGATACTATCGGAACCTGCCAGGATTTTTACTGCAAAGATGTAATTGTTACAAATGGTGGTGGCGATTGTGAAAACTGGTTCTGGTACGAAACCAATGATAATATTACTTTCGATTTCTATGGAGAGTCGTTTCCGTATCCTGCAAGTGACTATTTCTGGGATTTCGGTGATGGTGAAACGGGTTATGGACAAAATATCACTCATACGTATGATACAGCACTGTATAATAATATTGTTTGGGTTACTTTAACAACTGTTTCTTATGACCCCAATAATGCTGATTCATGTATTGCCACATCTACACAGGTGATTTGGGTTGGTAACCAACAGGGTAATTGCCAGGCTGATTTTTATTATGACCAGGACACGACCGCTCCGTTTACAGTCTATTTCTATGATAATTCAACCGGTTATATCAACGAATGGTTTTGGGATTTTGGCGATGGAAATTTCTCTGAAGAACAAAACCCAATATATACTTATGCAGCCACAGGAGATTATGAGATATGCCTCACTATCATCAGCGACACACTTGGTATGTTTTGTACCGATACTTATTGCCAAACAGCTTCAATAGGATATTCGCTTACAGCCGATTTTGGATTTTACTTAGATACTATATCAGGGAATCCAAACAGGTATTATTTTAATGATGCTTCTATTGGCGAACCCGATTTTTGGTACTGGGATTTCGGTGATGGCAATATATCTATGCAGCAAAATCCGGTTCATCAATACCAGGAGTCGGGAGAATATGAGGTTTGTCTTGAAGTGTCAAGAGATTTCCCTAATGCAGGGACATTCGTCAGTTACTATTGCCAGACTATTGTAACACCTGACTACTTTGATATAGGAGGACTGGCATATATTGATGATTATCCCCTGAATAATTGTAGCGGTGATACTACAATAATAGATACCGGCATAGTGTATTTATACAGAAAATATGGAAACAGCGTAATCCCTGTTGATACAAATATTTTTTATCAATACGGATATTACTGGTTCTCACAGGTTAGGGAGGGTGACTACATAGTAAAAGTTGGTTTAACCGAAAACTCTCAGAATTATAATAATTATCTGACAGCTTACCACGAAAGCGCGATATATTGGAATGAAGCAAATACCATACACTTATACGACACAGATAACTACGAGATTAATGTAAACCTGGCAGAGGTTCCCGGGACAGAATCAGGACCAGGAAATATTTCAGGAAGTATTTATTTATACAATGAAGGTCTGATGTTTCCTTTTACTTTGGCTGACGTTGAAATATTGCTGTCAGACGAAAATAACAATCCATTGACTTTTTGCCTCACAGATGAAAGCGGAAATTTTACATTTAACAACATTGCATTAAACACTTATAACCTTTATGCAGAAGCCACGGGATTGTTCTCTGAACCGGTTACAGTCATCTTAACCGAAGACAACCCCTCAGTTACCGATGTTAGCCTAAAACTTTATAATTATTGGATTGGAGTTGAGGAGTATTTTAAAACAGGAATAAGTCTCGGTAATGTTTACCCTAACCCGGTGAGAGAAGAATTCAGTGTGGATATTAAGTTAGATGATAATGCTGTTTTAATGATTGATATTTTCAACATAAGCGGTCAAAAAGTAAAAGAACAAATAGTCAACCTGAATAAAGGCTCTCATATACTATCTTTTAATTGTGATGTTTTGCCACACGGAGTTTATTTATTTTCGCTAATTTCAGAAGACAGAAAGATAATTGAAACGAGAAAGTTTGTAAAATAAACTAATACTGAACGGCATAAGGGTATAAGGTAAGGGTATAAAGGTATAAGTGTACTATTCTCCATATTCCCCTTATTTCCCCTATTTTTACTTTATCCCCCGAACTCATTCCTTCATCAATCATACGGGGTTACAAACAGCATATCCCTAACAGGACTGATAAATGTCGCAGGGATATAATGCCTTTAAGTGCCTGAAATTGCCAACTATTAACCTATAACAAATAATCAATAACATAGCGCCATAAATGGCAAGTTACATGTTATTCAGCAATCGCTTACTAATTATAGATTTGCAAAAAAACTGTCAACCATATTTATGATAGGTCAAACATTCAATAAGCAACATACAATAATCAATAAACAAGTAAAAAATTAAAATTTACAGGCAACCTTTTACAATTCATCAGTCTATTATATTGAAAGATTTTTTTGATCAGAAAATCGGATTGTACATTCAATCCTGAATGCCGAATCCTGAATCCCGAAACTTCGGGACGGGAGAGGACGAGACGGGAATAGTTCTTTATCAACAGTCATCTTATTCTTCCATAACTATGAATTAAATAAATGTTTAACCATAAAAAATTTTATTAAAATGAAAAAAATTCTAAGTTCTGTTTTGTTTCTTTTTACGATGATTTTTATGGTTGGGGCTCAAAACGCTACCTTGAGCGTTACCGGGCATGTAACAGACGATGTTACCGGCGCCCCAATCACTAATCATCTTGTAGTTGTTTCTGTTATTGGTGCAGGAGTCAACCTGAATTATGACTTCTACACTAACGATGCCGGCTTTTATGGCAGCGATTCAATTCCAGCAGGGAGCCAGGGGTTAGTTAGTGCGGTTACTTTAGATTGTATTGGACAGGTGCATTCACAGGAAGGATATTTTTATCCGGACAATTATGTATTTGTATTCGATTTTGAAATTTGCAATGACAGTATTCCTCCCGTAGGTTGTCAGGCTTCTTTCCTTTATGAACCGGTTCCGGGAGCTTATGCAACAATAATGTTTTTCGATTCCTCAACCGGTAATCCAACGGATTGGCTGTGGGATTTCGGAGATGGAACCTCATCCTCTGAACAAAACCCCATACACTCTTATAATGCTTTAGGTACATATCAGGTATGCCTCACAATTTGGGATAGTACCGGAAACTGCCAGGATACTTACTGCGAAGATGTAGTTGTAGGAAATGGTGGAGGCGACTGCATGAACTGGTTCACGTATGAAACCAATGACAATATTACTTTTGATTTCTATGGGGAATCAATGCCGTACCCTGCCAATGAGTGGACTTGGGATTTCGGTGATGGTGATATAGGTTATGGACAAAATATAACTCATACTTATGATACCGCATTGTATAATATTGTCT
>JAIORT010000687.1 GCA_021107975.1 Bacteroidales bacterium
ATACCTACTGCAACAATAGCCGGAGAAATATCACCAACAACTGCGATCATATCAAATGCCATAATCATCCCGATAACTGTTCCCATGAATCCGAGCATCGGTGCCAGAGCGATGAATAAAGCAATCCAGCTTAAACCTTTTTCCAGTCGTCCCATTAAAACACCACCATAAGAAACGATTGATTTTTCAACAATGTCCAATCCTTCGTGTACCCTGTCCAATCCCTGCAGGAAAATACCCGCAACCGGACCTCTTGTGTTTTTACACACTTCTTTAGCTGCATCAATTCCGCCGTTTTCAAGTGAGGTTTCAACTTTGTTGAGTAATTTTTGTGTGTTCGTTGTGGATAAATTCAGGTAAATGATTCTTTCAATTGAAAGTGCCAGACCAAGTATCAGACACAAAAGAACAATACCCATAAATCCCGGGCTACCTTCAATGAATTTTTCTTTTAGAACCTGGTGGAAGGATTTAGCCTCCTCAACTACCGGTTCTTCAATTATTATATCTGTGGATTCATCTTCAATTATTTCTTCAACCACGGCACCCGAATCGGTTTGTTCAATAATTGTTTCATCCACAACTTCTTCCTGCGCTATAATTACATTTGTAATTCCGAAAGTTAGCATTCCTGCTATCGACAAAAAAGCAATTAATCTTTTCATAGTTAAATTTTATTAATTAATAAATTTTTAAACTTTTAATTCATTAAAATTACCACTTACACTCAGCGGAGAGAGAGGGATTCGAACCCTCGGTCCCGCTGTGACGGGACACACACTTTCCAGGCGTGCACCTTCAGCCACTCGGTCACCTCTCCTGATAAGTTATTTAAGTTCTTTACTTTTCATAAATTCGGGGCTAAAATACAAAAAAAATCATAAAAAAAAGATATGATGATTTTTTTTTTAATTATTGTATGGTCATTTCTCCCGTTATGGATGTTTCAAATAGCTTTATAACTTGTTCTCTGTTTTTTAAATTGCCCAATAAGTACATTAATTTGGTTATTGCTGCCTCTGTGGTTATATCATTACCGCTAATCACTCCAATCTCTCTTAAATTAATGCTGGTTTCGTATTTCCCCATCTCAACCACACCAACCTGGCACTGAGTAACATTCGCAATAATGATATCCATTTTAATAGCTTCTTCAATGGTTTGCAGAAACCATTGGTAATTCGGTGCATTGCCCGAACCATAAGTTTCAATAATAACAGCTTTCAATCCTTCGATATTTAGGATCGACCTAATGATTTTTTCGGATATTCCCGGGTATAATTTAAGGATTGCAATATTGTTATCAAGATTTTTATAAACTTTTAATTTTTTAAAATTAGGTTTGTGAATAGCATTCCTGTTATAATCGATATTCACGCCTGCATTAGCAAGTGCCGGATAATTGGGCGATCGGAATGCCTCGAAGTTCTGGGCATTAAATTTATGTGTCCGGTTACCCCTGAAAAGCTGGTTCTCAAAATAAATACAAACTTCCGGAACGATAGGGGTTTCATCTTCCGTTGCGGCTGCAATTTCTATTGCTGTTATTAAATTTTCTCTGCCGTCGGTTCTTATCATTCCAAGTGGTAATTGTGAACCGGTAAGAATTACAGGCTTATTCAAATTCTGAAGCATAAAGCTAAGGGCGGAAGCCGTATATGCCATAGTATCCGAACCATGAAGAACGACAAACCCATCGTAAGCTTCATAGTTTTTTTCGATAACGTCAACTATCTTGCCCCAAAAAGACATACTCATATTGGATGAATCCATAATAGGATCAAAGCAATATGATTCGATGTCAAAGTTGAAAAGTTCTAATGCAGGAATCACCTTGAACAGGTTATCAAGGTCGAATGGTTTATAAGCGCCTGTTTTATTGTCTTTGATCATACCGATTGTGCCGCCGGTATATAAAATCAGGATTGAAGGTTGTGAGGTCATAATTCTTATCGAAATTAAATGTTAATATCTGCGATTTGATTCGTGTTATTAGTTATTTAAAAAATTATTTCCTGAATTTGAAAAGTTGATTTGCATTATTCGTAGTTATTTCAGCAACTTCTTCCAAAGTTTTATTTTTTAATTCAGCAATTTTTTCGGCTATATAAAAAGTATAAGCGCTTTCATTTCTTTTTCCTCTAAAAGGAACCGGTGTTAAAAACGGTGAATCTGTTTCGAGTATTATATTTTTCAGGTCAATTTTTTCGACAACCTTATCCAAACCTGAATTTTTGAAAGTAACAACTCCGCCTATTCCCAGCATAAAGCCAAGGTCAATGATTTTATAAGCCTGATTAATATTTCCCGTAAAACAATGAAAAACTCCTTTTAATTCAGGACTATTTTGTTTTAAAACGATACTATAAATCTCTTCGAAAGAATTACGGGAATGTATAACAAGAGGAAGTTCGTATTTTTTTGCTAATTCAATCTGATGACTAAATGCCATTTCCTGTTCCCTTGCAAAGGTTTTATCCCAGTATAAATCAATTCCTGTTTCTCCAATGCCGTAAAACTTCTTTCTTTTGAACCATTCATCTACCAATTCTAATTCCTTTTTATAGTTTTCTTTTACCGATGTAGGATGTAGCCCCATCATTGGGAAACAGTTTCCCGGGAAATCGTTACATAACTTCAGCATTCCATCAACAGAGGAGGAGTCAATATTCGGAAGAAGCATATATTTTACATGCTTCTTTATAGCATTTTCAACAACTATATTTCTGTCCTCTTCAAATTCGTCAAGATACAAATGTGTATGTGTGTCAGTTAGAATCATGGTGCAAAGTTATGTTGAATTGTTGAATTGGTGAATTGGTGGATTGGTTAAACTGGTTGAAGTGTGGGACAAACCTGCTATGTTGAAGGAAAGCATTGTGCGGTGGCATAACATAGCAGGTTGAAAGGTGTAAGAATGCAGGAAATAAAGTAAAAAGGATAAATATTTGGATTTTGGTTCTTTTACATAATTCCAATATTCCAGTTAAATATTACTTTTGAAAAAAATTCCTGTTGAAAAAGATTCTTGTCATACGGTTTAGTTCCATTGGAGACATTGTTCTCACAACTCCAATAATCAGGTGTCTTAAGGAACAGCTTAAAGATGTGGAAATTCATTTTTTAACAAAAACGGCATTTGAACCGGTTCTTAGGAATAACCCTTATATTGATAAAATTTTTACTATTGAAAATAAAATTGATGAGGTTATTGCTGATTTAAAAAAGGAATCATATTTTCATATTGTTGACCTGCATAAGAATTTCCGGTCGAAAGGCGTGATTTTAAAATTAAAAAAACCGTCTTCAACTTTCAGTAAAATTAATGTCAGAAAGTGGCTCATTGTTAATTTTAAAATTAATCTGTTGCCCGAATTGCATATCGTTGACAGGTATTTTCAGGCGGTAAAGAAGCTAAGTGTGAAAAATGACGCAAAAGGGCTGGATTATTTCATTCCTAAAAGGGAAGAGGTTAACCTGACAACCATTCCCGTATCACATCACAAAGGATATATCGGATGGGTGATAGGAGGTAAGCACAATACCAAGATATATCCAGAAGAGAATATTGTTGAGGTTTGCAGAAAGATTGATTACCCGGTTGTTTTATTAGGTGGAAACGAAGATTTTGAAAAAGGTGAGAGAATAAAAAATGAAGCAGGAAAAAATATTTTTAATGCCTGTGGGAAATATAATATTAACCAATCAGCCTCCCTGGTAAAACAGGCAAACAAGATAATAACAAACGACACCGGATTAATGCACATTGCTGCAGCATTCCAAAAAATAATCATTAGCTTATGGGGAAATACCATTCCTGAATTTGGGATGTCTCCTTACATGCCGGGAGATGAAGACAAATCAATTATTTTGGAAGTTAAAGGGCTTTCATGCCGCCCATGCAGTAAGCTTGGATATAAAAAATGTCCCAAAAAGCATTTTGATTGTATGGAAAAAATTAATGTGAATAGGTTAGTTGAGTTAATAGGGAAATAGGGGAAATAGGGGAAATAGGGATAACGGGAAAAAAAGTTATAAGCAAATAAGTGGGTGGAATTGTACTCAATTTATGGTTTTTAGATATTTTTTACTTGCCCAATTTTTTTCTTTTATTATGATATTTTACCTTCCCGGTTTCAACATAAATTTCAGCTTCAATCCTCCTGACCCAAATTTAATGTCACCTGAAGTTAAGGTACTAACAGGATATTTGAGGTAAGGGTTTATCGTTATATCAAGTCTTTTGTTCAGGCGGTAATCCATACCAACTGAAAAATTGATCAATTTTGCAAAATCAAAGGTCTTTAATCCTGAAGCAGCGATTTCTTTGTTGGTTGTTTCTTCCACCTCAAATACACCGTAAGGATTGGGGGTGTTAGAAAGTGTGACAAAAGAATATGAATAATTCTCCGACAAATAGAGCAAACTTGAAAATCCCAGCTCAATGAAATAATCAGATGATTTGCGTCTGATAAATTGATACTGAAAATTAATGGGAATATCAAGTCCGGTTAAATTAATTTCTGTTGGTCTGGCTTCAGGATTGTTTTCAATAAAATTGTCAAGGCTCGAAAATGTTTGATCGGGTTTATTAAGAATATTCTGATTATCGGAAAACTCCATATTATAAACCGAAACAATAATACCCGGATTAAATGAAAATCGCTTTTTAATGGGTATATGAGCCGCTAAACCACCCCCATAGTTCATACTTGGTGTAATATTTTCAGGAGAGTAATTTGTAAAAGAAGCAAATTCAACACCGAGTTTTACTTTTTGCTTTTTTCTGGATTCATTTCCGCTAATTTCAGGTGGAATCTCAAATTGGGTAACAGCTGGTTGTAAAGTTTCATTGTTTGGTTCAATTACCGAATCGTTCTTTTGTGGACTGTTATCCGCAAGAATATCTTCTCCTTCCGGGATTGAAATAATTAAAGAATCCATTTCTCCTAAATCCGTAGTATTCAATTCAGAAGGTTGATCTGCATCGGCAATGGCTAATTCCACAATTTGATTAGATGGTTCAAGAGTCTTTTCTGTAATTATTTGGTCGTTTTTATTCGGATTTTGATTTGTAACTATTTCTTCAGATAAATATTCCTGCATAATAAAATTGCCGGAATCTGTCGTTGGATTATTAATTTGATTTTTATTTAATTCCGCCTGTGGTTCCGGTGAAATTTTAGCAATATGTTCCGTATCAATTTTTTGTGGTTCAGAATTGAACAAACCATTCCACAACAAATATGATCCTAAAGCAATAAGCAGTATAATGGATGCTGCCTTTGCCACGGACCAGAAAACCGGGACAAGTGATTTTTTTGCCGGAAGTTTTTCTTTCAGTTTTTCCCAATCCTGTGGATTATATTCCACCTGGGGGGAATCAAAAACTTCATTGATCTTGTTAATTAGTTTATGTTCGAATTTTTCTTTCATTTTTTAGTTCAAAATAATTTTCAACTAATATTCTCAGTTTCTTTTTAGCCCTTGTTAGGTACGACCTGGAAGTGCTCTCATTCAGTCCGGTTTTTTCTGCAATTTCTTTGTGTGTATATCCTTCAATTTCATACAGGTTAAAAATCAGCCTGTAAGGCTCTGGCAACTCATCCAGGATATTTTTTAAATCGTAATATGCTAAAGTATCAATTGCATCAATGTTAAAACCTTCGTTTTCTGCCTGTTCAATTTCCAGTATATGGCTAAACCTTGTATTCTTCCTGTAATAATCAATAGCCGTATTAACTATTATCTTTCTTAGCCAGGGTTTAAAAGGCAATTCTTCACTGAAACTATTAATACCTTTAAAGACCTTTAAAAAACTATCATTTAAAATTTCCGAAGCATCTGTTTTCGTGTAGGCATATCTCAAGCATATTCCCATAGCATAACTATAGAAATGTTTGTACAAAATTTCCTGATGCTTGATTTTGCCGGATTTACAATTTTTAATGATTCCGGCTTCTCCCAACTTTTGTTTCAAAATTTGTTAATGTTCAACCTATATTTTTGTTTTAGATTTAATTATTTTATCTCAAACTCATTAGAGTACACTGTTAATTGGGCAGTATCTTTTGTTAAAT
>JAIORT010000673.1 GCA_021107975.1 Bacteroidales bacterium
GTTATTATAGTTTTATTGGCCCTGTTGAATTATCTGTTATGGGATCAAACCTTAACCCAAAGCCTATGTTGTTTTTAAATCTTGGGTTTTGGTTCTGATAAGAAATAACTATTTTACTTAAATTTTAACCGTATTATTCTGATATTTGCTGCTTAATAAAATAATATGTTATTTCCTCCAACCCAAGTCAAATCCAATTTATAAACTTTGTCTATTTTTGCTTCAACTTATAATTAAATCATATTAATCATGCAAAACCTCAAAACTATTATTTGTATTTTAACAATTTGTCTGGGAATTAAAACTTATTCCCAATCAATTCATCACGAGTTAAATGTTGATCTCAATATATCCGATAGATCAATAGAAGTTATTGACTCTGTTACTATTCCTGCCAAATATTTCAACGAACACGATACACTATTCTGTTTTTTGAATAAGAACCTCAAGCTGCAATCTCTTAATGAGAAATACATCGTTTCTGAAACAGGACAAAACGACACGGGAGTAATTTTTAACAAATATATTATCAAGGTATCACATCCTGTTAAAAGCGATTTAAAAATCCCGTTAAAGTACTATGGTAAAATAACAGATGAAATTACAACAGGAGCAGCCGAATATGCAAGAGGTTTTAGCGAAACTAACGGGATTATTACAGATGAAGGAGTTTTTATGGCAGGTTCAACATACTGGATACCCTCGTTTGAAGAGCCTTTGTTTTCTTTCAATTTAACTGTTACTCTTAGACCAGACTGGAACGTAGTTTCACAAGGAAACAGAACCATTAATGAAATTGCCGGTGATAATAGAAAAGTCAGGTATGAATCGCCTGAGCCAACCGAAGAAATTTATCTTATTTCAGCAGCATGGACCGAATATGAACAAAAAGCCGGAGACGTGCTTGTTCAGGCATTTCTCCGAACTCCTGACGAGGAGCTTGCAAACAGGTATATTGGCGTTACTTCAAATTATCTGAAAATGTACGAAAGCCTGATAGGGCAATATCCTTATCAAAAATTTGCCCTGATTGAAAATTTCTGGGAAACAGGTTACGGAATGCCTTCATTCACCCTGCTTGGTGAAAAAGTAATTCGTTTTCCGTTTATCCTTCATTCTTCTTATCCTCACGAATTATTGCATAACTGGTGGGGCAATTCGGTATATGTTGATTATGAAAAAGGGAATTGGTGCGAAGGGATTACTGTTTATATGGCTGACCACCTGATAAAAGAGCAACGCGGACAGGGAAGTGATTACCGGCGAACGACTTTGCAGAAATTCACCGACTATGTAAATGAAACTAATGATTTCCCTGTTGTTGAATTTCGTTCGCGGCATAATGCTGCCGAAGAAGCAATAGGTTATGGCAAAGCCACAATGTTTAATCACATGTTACGAAAAAAACTTGGCGATGAAAAATTTATTCAAGCATACCGGACATTTTATATTGACAATAAATTCAAAATTTCTTCCTTTGATGATATCAGAAAATCTTGTGAAAAAATTACAGACAGTGATTTAAAACCGTTTTTCGATCAATGGCTTTTACGAAAAGGAGCGCCTGAAATAAAACTGTCGGATGTAAAATTGGAAAAAACAGGTGATCGTTTTAATCTGGAATTTATTTTATCTCAAATTCAGAAAGAAGATATTTTTTTCCTGAATGTTCCGGTGGCAATTTATTTTGAAAATGAAGTTGAACTTAAAAATGTTGATTTAAACAAAAGGTCAGTTACTTATAATTACAAGTTTCAAAAACAGCCGTTAAAAATTGAGGTTGACCCGCAGTTTGATGTTTTCAGAAGGCTTGATAAAGCAGAAGTGCCGCCATCACTTTCACAGGTTTTCGGTAACAGGGAGGGAATGATAGTCCTTCCGAAAAACAGCTCCTTGTCAGATGAATATTCAAAACTTGCCGAAACATGGAAAAAGACACAAGAGGTACAGGGAAAATCCCTTGATATAGTTTTTGATGAAGACCTGGAAAAAATGCCTGAAAACAAGGCAGTCTGGATAATTGGTTTTGAAAACAAATTTGCAGGAGTGTTTTCAGTTCAGGAAGATTATTCCGCTTATTTCGAAAAAGTACAAATTGAACTTATTAACAATCTCTCCGAAAAAGGCTCACTCGTGTATGCTATTCCAAATCCTGAAAACAATTCGCAAACTATTGGGTTTATCGGGACAAATGTAAAGGAAGCAGTTCCGGGACTTACAAGATTATTGTCGCATTATGGAAAATACTCTTACCTTGGATTTGAAGGCGAAAGACCTAATAACGTTTTAAAAGGGTCTTTTCCGGCTTTGAATTCGCCTTTGTTTTATTCCATTCCGTACGATGGTAAAACACTTGAGACAAAAGCAAAATTAAAACACGGGAAAGCATTGGCGGAGTATGAATGAAAGGTGCTTAGTACATTGTTTGTGATTTTTTAGCCTTAAAATACAAGACTTTACTTATTAACCAATTTTTCTATTTCTTTAAGTATCAATATTAACTCCGGTTCCTCACTTTCTTTTATACTTGTTCCGATATGCTTATGGTGTGGAAATGTGGAAATTTTAGGATAATGTGGCATATTATCATACCTAAATACTATTGAATTATCAAGATGACGAAAATGGTACTTATATTTTTTTTTACTTATTTTATTGTTTTCTAAAATCCTGACAACCTCTATAAAATCTAAAATACCACTTTCAAAAAATAGTTTTCCTTCAATTATTCCAAAGACATTATTTATTTTTTGCTTGTAAATTTCAACGCGCTCGATTTGGTCAGATCCCTCTAAAATTTGCTCAATCTGATCAAAATATTTATCAATCATGATATTTGCTTAAGTTCATGATTAAACTCTTGCCATACTTCATATTCTCCACTCCATTTAAAGAAGTCGTTGTTGTGTTTTGTGTATTCTCCCTGAGAAAATTTTTCATAAAAACTTCTTGTTGATATGTTATATTTTTTTTCATAATAAATGAAGTCATTCTCAATATTACGAATTCCTCTTTTTAATTCATTTATTTTATATTCAATCATACCATTAATAAGTTCTTCATAATTTCCATTATAGAGACTTAGTAATTTTTGAAATCTCCCTTCGGTGATGTTATTAATATTAACAGTTATCATTTTATCTCTTTTTTTTCATACAAATTTAATAATATTTTGAGTTACTTTATAAAAATTATAACAATTTACCAACTTAAACCAGTCCCGGAAAATTCGGCAGAATATCTTTGGTAATCTCTTTCATTTCTGCTTCGCCTTTTTTTGCTGCTTCGTCAAGGGCTTTGTTTACGGCAGTTAATAACAGTTCCTCAAATGATTCCTTATCGGTTTCCTTAAGAAAAGTCTCTGATATTTCTATATTTTTAATAGACTTATTAGCATTAGCCACAACTTTAATGGCGCCATCTTCAACTGATGACACTACTATAATATCATTAAGCTTTTTTTTGGATTCCTCGATTTTTTGCCGGGCTTCCTTAAGTTTTTCAAAAAGATTTCCTAACATAGCGCTTAGTATTTTTTGATTAGAGAATTCAAAACTAATAAATTCTTTTATCTATTCAGGCAAAGAGTTGATATGTTTCACACCAATCAATTTATCATAATCTTCTCCGGGTTCACGGTAATAAATATAAATCGTGTAATCATTTTCAGTTTCTGAATGGTTGCCTTCGATAAAGGTTTCGTCTCCTTCAGATTTCCCGTGCATTAGCAAAACATATTGATAATTGTAATATCCCTGTTTTAAAAAAAGAGTTTTTTCATAACCCTTTCTTTTGAAGTTGTAATCCATTTTGCTTTTTTCAGAATACCTCCAGTCTGTCAAAGCTCCGGTAATATGAATATCGCCGTCAATCAGGGGAGCCGGGAAAGGGAGGAAAAAATGTACATTAACGTATTCTGCTTCTGTATCTGAATCATAGCCATCCTCCGTTTTAATTTTTTTTCTTCCGTTAATGTCATCCTCGGTTTTATAAACACGGAATGTACGTTTCTGATCTTCCTTCAGATAAACCTGGTATCCATCAAAAGTATATTCTATCTTGCCGACATATTGGGTATTGTATTTAAGACTTTTAATATCAAACGACCTGAATTCATTTCCCCCGTTAAATACATTTTCCTTATCATAATTAAAGTCGAGTTTATCGCCGATGACCATCTTAGGTTTTAAATCCCTGATGGCATTATCCCACCTGCCGTTTTGAGTTAAAACAACTTTGAGGTCAATATAAGGATTTACTATTCTGTATCCTGTTGTAGAAATCTCAAAATCGAGTTCCTGTTTATAGTATCGATCAGCTATATTCGTTGCTTGCTTTACCTTTCCTTCAATATTGATTTTTTGATCCACGATTTTAAAACGCCTTGTGAAATAAACACTGTCAGGGTCATCAATAAAAACTTTAAGGATATAATTTCCGCTTTTAGTTGGTATAAGGTCTTCGGTAGGAAAAACAAGCTCGTAATGCGTATATGGCTGGATGGTGTTTAAAGAGAACTCATAATCATAAATGTAATCTTCGAAATAACCATCAATATATTCGTACTGTTTCAGGTCGGAAGGCTTCCAGTTTGCATCGCAAAATTCGATTGTATATATAAAATCTTTTTTATTAGCATCCAGGTCATCAAATGAGAGTTTCAGTTTTTCGGCAGAATTGAAAAGTATTAATGGAGGTGATAAATCCCATCCATTCCTGTGAAGGAGTACTGTTTTTATGTTTTCTTTGAAGATTTTATTGCTTTGATCAAAATAATTTATTTCTTTATTTTCGTTTTGTGAATACCCCTGAAGGTTACAAATAATAATTAGAGTTAAAAGGATTTTTATTTCAAAATTTCCTGGAATTTTCATAAAGCAATTGAAAATGTTTTTTTAATAGTTAAAGCCATCAAAAACAAAGTTATATTTTAAAGATCCTGACAAGAAATATAATGGTACATTTGTGTAATAAATTTCACGCAAAATACGCAAAGCTTGCAAAGAAAGAAAAAATTTATGACTGAAAAGAAAATATCGTATAAAATAATAAGAATAAGAAATGGAAAAGAAAATACCGATTCGCACACCACTTGTTGAGTTTTCGCGGGATAAGATGAAAGAGCTAATTCAGAGTTTTACTCCTGAGCGACTTGCATCTTTCTTAGATGTAACCGACCTGAAAGCCGATACACAATCATCCAAAATGAATAAAATGGCTGATTGGGCAAAGACTTTCGGTTGTGCTTCTGTTTGTGTAAACCCGGTTGAAGGAGTGGATATTCTGCCGGCTCTTCTTAAAGGATCAAAAGTAAAAGAATGTTATGTGATTGACTTTCCTCTTGGCAAGGTTGATATTGAGATTAAAGCAGAAATGGCTGCTTATACTGTTCGGAAAAGCCGCGAGATACGAGGTGATGGAAAAGGAAAAATCGAACTCGATATGGTGATCAATGTAGGACGCTTTAAAAAAGACCCGGCATATACACTCGAAGAGATCAATGCTGTTTGTAATGCTGCCGACGGAGAACATGTTAAAGTTATTGTAAGATCAGCAGAACTGACAGAAAAAGAATTATATGAAGTTTCGGAAATAGTGGCTTCCTCAAATGCTTTTTTTATTAAGAACTCAACAGGAATGGATGCGTATGGTGCAATGCCCGAACATATCAGGATAATGAGAGAAGTTGTCGGGGCTGATATGGGTGTAAAGGCAGCCGGAGGTATATCTGACGCAATGACTTCTATGAGATTATTTTATGCAGGTGCTCTTGAAAAATCCTTGCAGACTCCTGAACTATTCAGATTAGGCACAAGTAAACCGTTAAATATCTTGTCTTCGATGGGATGGCTGCTTCATTCCACAGAAGACTGGATTGATGCAGGGATCATTCCGTGTACTATTTGTCCGTATAATTATACCGGCAAATTACGTGTTGAATTGCGCGAAGAAAGTAACCGTCATTGCAGAAATTGTAAATATAAAGAATATAGAAAACATAAGGAGTTTTAAAAACCTTTCAAGTCGAAGTAGGCTATAGGGCAGAGACTTGAAAGGTTGA
>JAIORT010000976.1 GCA_021107975.1 Bacteroidales bacterium
AAAGGCAACCGGATAAAATCAGATTTTACAGAATTGTTCTTACTATTACAAGTTTTATAGTGCTTATATTATTAGCGATATTGTTCATTAAAAGAAGTAAAAAATAGCATGAATTTAATCTTAAACATATCCTTCCATTTCGACTATCTGCCTCTGATGGTAGTAGCAGCACTTGCCTGGTTAATCCCCATGACACTCTCACTTGCAAGGTTAAAGAAAGTACCTTCTGTAATAGTTGAAATAATTTTAGGTTACTTTGTCGGAAGGTATTTACTTGGTTCACCCGAACAGGAAAGTTATCGTATTCTCGAATTCCTTGCTTTAACCGGTTTTATTTTCCTGATGTTTATGAGTGGTTTGGAAATTAATGTTGATCAGATAATAGCTTCATTCCCGCGCAAAAAACTAACTTATTCAAGATTTCTAAAAAATCCATTGCTAATCGGGATCACTTTTTTTATTATCACTCTTATCCTTTCTTATTTCGGAGCCGTGTTGCTTTCATCATTAGTTAACTTTAAAAATCACTGGTATTTTGCATTGATCATGGTAACCACTTCGGTCGGTATTATATTACCGGTTCTGAAAAACAGGGGGGAGATATCAGGCAGATTCGGACAGATGATGATTATTGCGGCTGCCGTGGCTGATATTTTCAGCATTATCCTGTTCACCTTCACTGCATTTATAATTAAAAGCGGGCTTAAAATAGAGATTGTTTTAATCTTTGCCCTCTTTGCAATATTTTTTATTTTTTACAGACTGGGTAACCGTTTTATCAGAGTTCATTTGTTTAAAAAAATAGGTTTTCAACTATCTCATGCCGCTTCACAATTGAGCATAAGGGGGAGTATGCTGCTTATACTGATTTTTGTGGTTTTATCTCAATATATCGGAGAAGAGGTCATTTTATTGGGGGCTTTTTTAAGTGGATTATTACTCTCTGTCTTTTTGCATAAGGAGCGCTCATTACTAATGATAAAGTTAGACGGCATGGGATTCGGATTTTTTATACCTGTATTTTTTATCATGGTAGGAGCCAAATTCGACCCTGCGGCATTACAGGAATTCGATAAATCATTGGTTTTATTCCTTGTTTTGTTATTAATTACTTTGTTTGTCGTAAAAGTTATTCCTGCTTTTCTCTGGTCAAGATTATTCGGATATAGAAAGGCAGTTGCGGGCGGATTCCTTATGGCATCACGATTAAGTCTTATTATTGCTGCTTCGGCAATCGGGTTGGAATTAGGAATAATTTCACCTGGAATAAATTCTTGTTTCATTATTATGGCTGTGGTTACCTGTTTATTATCCCCGGTCTTTTATAACTATTTGAATCCGGGAGATATTATTACAGGAGATAAAACCATTATTATTGGCGGTAGCAGTACAGGTGTGTTGCTTGCCAGAAGATTGAAAGTTCATGGAAAAGCTGCATTGATAGTTGAGAAAAAAGAAGAAAGACGTAAAGAAATGCAGTCAAAGGGGCTGGATGTTGTTTCTGGAGATGGTTTGGATGTTGAGATGTATAAAAAAATTAAACTTGCTCCGGTAAATTATGTTGTTGTTGAAACAGGAGATGATAAATTGAATGTAAAAATATGTGAATTACTGAAGAAAGAATTAAGACATGAAAAAATAATTTCAAGAGCAAGAAATCTAACAATTGAAAAGACTTTTAAATCACTGGAGGTAGAAACCATAGATGCAACCAGGGTGCTTGCTACTACCATTGAAAACCTGATTGTTCGACCTACAACATATCATGTGTTAGTCGAAACATTTGAAAATTTCACTGTTGAGGAAATAACGATTACAAATAAAGAGGTTGACGGACTCCAGGTTAAAGAAATACCTTTTCACAAAGATGCCATTTTAATGATGGTTAAAAGGGGAAACAATTTTTACATCCCACACGGTGATACTTATTTCAGGATAGGTGATACCATACATATTTTCGGTACCGATTCGGCATTGAAAGATACAAGAAGGAAACTAAAATGATTTTTAATTTTTATTATCCTGAAATAAACAATTATCTATTCCGTTAAATTTTGGAATCATTATATTTGCAGTCGAATTAAAGAATTATTGTTTTATGATGAAGAAAAAAAACTTTTTATTAGGATTTGTTTTACTCTTCTCGGTCAGCATTTTTGCACAAAGAAATATTACACTATCGGCTGACATGGATTTTGAAGATCAAAAATATGCTACTGCCGTGGATAAGTACAAAAAGGCTTATTCAAAAGTAAAAGACAGAGGTGAAAAAAACCGGATCAGATTCCAGATGGCAGAATGTTATCGGTACATGAATAACACCAAACGTGCTGAAGCAACTTACAAAAGCCTTATCAGAACAAAATATTATAAAGAAAAACCTGATGTACTTTTGCATTATGCCAATATGTTAAAGGCAAATCAGAAATATGATGATGCTATTTTACAGTTTGAGGAATACATTAAACTCAAGCCGGGCGATCCGAGAGGACCGGACGGATTGAAATCGTGTCAAATGCAAAAAGAATGGGTTGACCATCCTACTAATCACCAAATTGCTAACCTCAGGCAAGTAAATTCGCGTGAAGATGACTTTTCTCCCTGTTATGCAACCGACAATTATAATGCACTAATATTTACATCTAATCGTGAAGGTTCCACAGGTAAAGATTCGGATGAATGGACAGGTCAGAATTTTACAGACCTTTTCTTTACACGTATCGACAGAAAAGGCGAATGGAGTACACCGGATATGCTTGAATCGGAAGAAACGATTAATACCGAAACTAATGAGGGCGCTCCAATGATGAATTCGAGTTTTACAACCCTTTATTTTACACGATGTGGAAATGAAAAACAAAGAAAATCGGGTTGCCATATTTACAAATCTAAAAAAACAGGAAGGACTTACTCCGATCCTGAAATTTTAGATCTTGGTGGCGATAGTACTTCAAAAATACTCCACCCTACTCTTAGTGATGATGAACTGACAATAATTTTCACAGCAGATTTTACACAAGGATACGGAGGAACAGATATCTATTATGCCACTCGTAAAAATAAAAGTGATGAATTTGGAAGACCTAAAAATATTGGACCCGTAATTAATACACCGGAAAATGAAGGGTTTCCTTTCTTAAGATCGGATACGATTTTATACTTTGCTTCAAACGGTCATATAGGAATGGGCGGACTCGACATTTTTAGATCCACAAAAAGTGACAAAGAATGGGATATTCCCATAAATATCGGTTCTCCTATGAATTCCAATACCGATGATTTTGCAATTATTTTCAACCCTAATGCAGAAGAAGAAGGATTTTTCTGTTCAAACAGAAAAGAAATAGATAATATAAGAGCCAAAGGCGGCGACGACATCTGGTATTTTATTGTACCTCCGCTTGAATTTACTCTTTCAGGGGTTGTTAAAGATGACAGAACATTGCAATATATACAAGATGCTGAAGTTAGAATGGTTGGTTCGGATGGATCTTCTATTGTTATAAAAACCAACTTGATTGGAAGGTATGAATTTGGTAAAAACCAGTTTTTGCCAAAAACTACTTATGATCTGCTTGTTTCAAAAGAGAACTATTTCAGTGAAAATGGGTCAGAAACTACTGTAGGTGTTGAAAGAAGTAAAGATTTTACACATGACTTCATACTTGTACCTATTCCTAAAAAGCCAATCGTTTTACCGGAAATTTTATATGATCTTGCAAAATGGGACTTAAAGCCCCAATATCAGGATTCGTTACAGGGGCTGATTAAAACCCTTGATGAAAATCCGACTTTGGTGATTGAATTAGCCTCTCACACTGATATCAGGGATACTGAAGAAAGAAACGATATTCTATCTCAAAAGCGCGCACAGTCGGTTGTTGATTATCTTATTTTACGTGGAATCGACCCTGACAGGCTTGTGGCGAAAGGTTATGGCGAAAGAGCAAACAGGGAAGTCTATAGAAATTATTATATGAACCAGGTATTGGTGCTGGATTCAGGAACAGTGCTGAGCGAAGAATATATTAATTCGCTTCCAACTACCGAAATCAAAGAATTTGCACATCAGTTAAACAGGCGAACGGAGTTTTCAGTGCTCAGGAATGATTTTGTGCCAAAGCAAAAAATTGCTGATGTTACTATCCCAAAAAAGATTGATATTATAGTTAATCCTGATGAAGAGTTAAACAGCGTTCCTCTTAAAGTTGATAAAGAAGGCAGATACGGAGTACGGTGTGAAGTAAACGGATATTCAATTGACGTATATATCGATCCGAGGTTAAATAAACCGGTCATATCTCTTGAAGATGCTCTTAACCTTTTAAGAGACGGCGCTATCGGCAAGGATGATTTTGCCGGTGATCCCAATGTGGTTCTGGCAAATTCTTCTATTCTCGACAAAGCTGTTTTCCTTATTGAAGAGCTTAAGATAGAAAAGAACTATATTACTATGATAGAAGTTACTGTTTTGCATAAATTGGAGAAAGGATTTTACTTAGACGAAGCGACCTTTTCGCTGATAGGTGATTACAGGATTGATGAGGAAAACAAAAAAATGATATTTGAATAATGCACTTTACGAATGTCAAATTTAATAATTAACTGGTTTGTTGTTATTTATTTCATTTTTTATTTACTCTTGAATACTCGAGATAGTTCACTATTAGTTAAAATCTTAGCGTCTTTGCGTCTTTGCGTGAAATACTATAAAATATAGATTTCTAAAATACCCTTCTTTTTAATATGCCAAAAAAATCAAGATATAACCAACGAGGCGTTTCCGCATCAAAAGAAGATGTCCACCTTGCTATCAAAAACATAAACAAAGGCATTTTCCCTAATGCTTTTTGCAAAGCAGTTCCCGATTTGCTTGGCGGCGATCCGGAATATTGCAATATAATGCATGCCGACGGCGCCGGAACTAAATCTTCACTTGCTTATATTTACTGGAAAGAAACCGGCGACCTGTCGGTTTGGAAAGGTATTGCACAGGACGCTATTGTGATGAACCTGGATGATCTGTTATGTATAGGAGTTACCGATAACATTCTTTTATCATCAACTATCGGCAGGAATAAGAACCTTATTCCCGGCGAGGTTATTTCAGCTATTATCAACGGAACCGAAGAATTCCTTCAGGGACTAAGGGAGCTTGGAATCGGAATATATTCAACAGGAGGAGAAACAGCCGATGTGGGCGACCTTGTCAGGACAATCATTGTTGATTCTACTGTTACTGCCCGGATTAAAAGGTCGCAGGTTATTGAAAATAACATTCAGGATGGTGACGTAATTGTCGGATTAGCATCTTATGGAAAGGCAACTTACGAAAAGGAATACAATGGAGGCATGGGCAGCAACGGACTTACTTCTGCCCGTCATGATGTGTTTAATAAGCTTGTTGCGCAAAACTATCCTGAAAGTTACGACGATACTATTCCCGAAAACCTGGTTTATTCGGGAAAATACAATTTAACTGACGAATCTGAAACAGAAGGAATGACAGTTGGAAAATTAGTGCTCTCCCCTACCCGTACTTATGCACCGATAATTAAAAACGTGCTGAAAAGCTATCGCAGTGAAATTAACGGAATGATACATTGCAGCGGCGGCGCTCAGACCAAAGTGCTGAATTTTATTAATAATATCGAAATCATTAAAGACAATCTGTTCCCTCTCCAGCCTTTATTCAAATTAATCCATGAAGAATCGGGCACGCCATGGGAAGAAATGTACAAAGTCTTCAACATGGGTCACAGGATGGAATTATACGTTCCCGAAAAAATTGCAGAAGACATAATTTCAATTTCTAAAGCGTTTAATATTGACGCAAGGGTTATTGGCTATTGCAGAAAGGCAAAGGGAGAGAGGGTGATTATAAAGACCGTACATGGAGAGTTTGGGTATTAAACTGTCAATGTCTGAATACATCACAGTTCCAAACTGTGATGTGCATCTTGGTTACCTATACCTTTTTTCCCTATTACCAATTTGCCAATTCAAATAATAAGTAACTTTG
>JAIORT010000499.1 GCA_021107975.1 Bacteroidales bacterium
CATTTTCGTCATTAGCTAAAGCACCGATTACAGCATAATTGCCGGATATGGAAACTGATTTGCCAAATTCATCATGCTCAGCCCCATCGGAAGCGAGAAGAAGCTCACCAATATCCCAGTCAGCAAATAAACTTGCACTGATAAAAAGTGCTGTGATAAAACATAATAAAGACTTTTTCATTTTTTCTTCTTTTTAAATTATTTCAATAGAATACACTTTTTTGTTTCCGTATAATTACCGGTTTGAATACTATAAAAATAAATTCCTGAATCCACACTCTCACCTAATTCATTTTTCCCGTTCCAAACAACTGAATGTTTTCCTGCCGGTTGTTTTTCATTTACCAAATTTAGCACTTCCTGCCCGTGCATATCATAAATTGTTAGACTTACTCTACCATTGACTTTTAACGTATAACTTATAACAGTTAACTCATGAAACGGATTGGGGTAATTATAAAGATTATCTAATTGCGGTTTTAAATTATCCTTAAAACCCACACCTGTTTCAGGATTTACTTTTACTATATATACATTATATTCACCTTGTTCGTAAATGTAAGTATCGCCAACAACAATATATCCTTTGTCGGTAGTTTGCTGTACATATCTGCCACGGTCAAGGTCTTCCCCGCCAATAGTCTTTGTCCATAAAGTATCACCATTACTTGATGTCTTAATCAGCCACATATCATAATTACCTGCTCCAAACGAATCTGTAAAACCTGCAATGATATACTCTCCGTCAATAGTTTGCTGAACTGAGAAAGCACGGTCATCATCAATTCCGCCGTAAGTTTTGTTCCATACTTCATTACCGTCAATGTCAGTTTTAATTAGCCATACATCATAATCTCCCGCACCAAACGACTTGGTATAACCGACAACAGTATATCCCTCATCAGGGGTTTGTATAACAGAATAACCATGTTCGACGTTGCTTCCGCCAAAAGTTTTCGACCAGGATTCATTACCATTAGCATCGGTTTTTATTAACCAGGCATCGCTGCTGCCTGCCCCGTAAGAATAAGTATATCCAGTAATTATATAACCTCCGTCAGTAGTTTGCCGAACCGAATGTCCGACATCATAGTCATTGCCGCCATAAGTTTTTGTCCATGTTGTATTACCCAGGCTGTCGGTTTTTATTAAAAAAACATCCCAAATATAATAAACACCGGGGTCTTTACAACCTGTAACAATATAACCGCCATCAGCCGTTTGTTGAACAAAGTATCCCCAATCCCAACTGGTTCCGCCAAAAGTCTTAGACCATAATTCATTACCAAGCTCATCGGTTTTTATCAGCCAGATATCATAAGCTCCAATTCCGAACGAAGATGTAGTGCCTGCGATAATATAACCCCCATCGGTAGTTTGCTGAACCGATTGGCCGCGGTCTTCAGCAAGACCGCCAAAGGTTTTCGACCATGAAATATCGCCGGTGCTATCGGTTTTTATCAGCCATGCATCATAGTTCATACCTCCTAATGAATAATCGGCAATTACGATATAACCTCCGTCAGTGGTTTGCTCAACCTGCCACGCCCAGTCGAAAAACCCCCCGCCATACATCCTTGTCCATGTTGTATCGGGTGCAGTTTGTGCCGGCAAAAATTTGACAAGCATTAATAATACGGTTAATCCAATTAATTTTTTCATGATAACATCCTATTTAATCACTATTTTTTTAACAATATTAAGGTTATTATTTTTTATTTTAATAAAATAAATTCCTTTTGGCTGACTACTTAAATCAACCTGAAACTGACACTCATCCGATGACTTGAAGTCATCGGATGAATAAATAATTTGTCCGCTAATGTTTGTAATTTCAATTGATTGTATATTTTCACCTGTAATAGTAAAAATTCCTGTTGTGGGGTTTGGGAAAATTTTTGGAAAAAAATTAAATAACTCATTTTTCTCAATATCAGTCAAAGTATCCAATATAAATAAACAAGGTTCTTGTGGATTCAAGTTTATTGAGAATGTTGCTATATCATTATTAACAGAAACAGAGTAATTTGTACTCGTATTATATTCCATAAAAATATAATTGCCATCTGCTAAACTCCATCCTTTAATATTAACTTCAATATTTCCCGAGAAATTATTATCTCTTGATAATATAAAAACAAATGGCTTATTACCTGCTATATAAACAAAATAACCGGTATAATTATTTCTGACAAGATTGTTGGCATCATAAAATAAACGAAGTGTATTAAGGTAATTAGTGTCGGAATATTCGCTTAAATGATATAAATAACCATCTAAAGGACTTCCATTCCATATTGCTCCTGTGTAATTTGAGATAATATTCTTTAATGTATCCGGAGCTAATAAATTATACATATCAGGAAAAAGAAAACCAATTGCTTTATAGGAATTCAAAACAGAAGGATTTTCCAATATTTCTTCTTCTGATATACAATCAAAAGGAAGCCCTGCATCCATAAATGCTTTTGCCTGTTTCATTGCAAACATAAGGCTATATGTATCATCAGTATAATATTTACCAACTTCAAAAGGAAGATCAACAAATGCAAAGTCTGATTTTGTTAATGCAGAAATATTCGGAAGGTCTGAAATGTTCCTGGTATTTCCTATCTCAGCTTTTTCTGATGTTGACCAGTTACCCGAAATATTGTTCGAGTCTGGCTCTTCCCACCATAATAAATCGCAACCAAAAGATTTGTGATATTCTGACCATATAATAATTTCCTGAGTTAAAGATGTTGTATCCAGACTTCGTTCGTTTTGTAAAATATATGGCTTTCCGTTTCGATAGCTTGCCTGTATATTAGCCATCATTAGGTAAGGAACTAATGAAATTTCATTATTAATAACACTAAACAGATTTTCAGAAACTTGCGGAGCGCCTCTTATCACATCAATATCAGGATTCATCAACATTGAAACGTAATCCATTCCGACCACTTCTGAAATATATCCGTTATCTAATTCGCCCCATAATCCGCCACCAGGATATCCGATAAGAATATGATAAGGATCAAGCGATTTAACATAAGATGCGAAATGCTGGAGTGTTTCACGTTTTTTTTCTATTCTGAATTTTGTCCATTCATTCCATTCGGTACGAGTATCAGGACCTGATTGGCTAAACATGTTTAGCGGATATGGTGGTGGTGTTCCATATAGCGATTCTGTGTAAGGAGAATAATCTGCAAATCCGGCAATACCATAACCTGCACCGGGATAATTATATTCGCCGGTGAACCAAAGCCCTAATGTCCATCCAAATAATGAAGGATGGTTTTTATAACGATTAATGATATTTACAATAAAAGTATCAATTTGTTCATAATATCCGGGATGATAGAATATTGGGAAAGAACCTTCACCTTGTATAGCAAGTCTTCCCCACATTTCTCCTGTGTGTATAGCAGAATCCGGATCATAAGTTGTAAAAACCGCATCAGGATAAAATGTGTCTGCAAACCATGGCGGTGCTATTGTTGCAACTATTTGAATAATACCATACAGCTCAATTGTTTCGGCATATTCCATAACCGAGTCAATTTTTGACCAATCGTATTGATCTTTAACCCATTCTATTTTTTGCCATGGAACAAGAAATTCCACAACTTCAAATCCCTGATTTTTAGCAGAGTCCATTTCCTGCATTATCTCATCTGCCGAGAGTTCCCAGTAACCACCAAGTGTGGCTACCGTCCAACCGCTAATTTTATATGGCTGATTATTTAAACAAATTGTTGGTACTCCGTTTATTGTTTCAATTGATGTATTATTAATTTGTGCGTTTCCAATTGTTGTCAGTACTAATATAAAGAATCCAAATAATATTAATTGTTTCATCTGTTTAAATTATTGTAACATGTTGACTATTTGCCACTCACATTTAATCATCCCCTTGTGTGTCTCAATACAAAAAACATGAGTGTTTCATAATTTAATATAGTTAAACAGGTATAATATATATACACATAAAATTAGCTATATCCTTATTATTGCACGATAATTTTTTTTCTGAAGAGTAAATTTCTTACTTGTAACCGGCAAATATAAACACCGGGACCTATTGGCATGCCCCTGTCATCCGTTCCATCCCAAATCACAGAATGTTTTCCGGCTGTTTGTTTTTCATTTACCAATGTCCGTGTTTCATGTCCTTGCATATCATAAATTTTCAAACTTACTCTTTCACTGACTTTTAACGTATAACTTATAACAGTTAACTCATTAAACGGATTAGGATAATTATTTAATTTTATATTTTGAACCTGTAATCTATCTTCTGTTCCAACAGTTGGTACTTCAACAATATTAGAGGGAACAGATTCTCCATATTCGTAAACAGCGGTTAAAAAATAAATGCCGGGAGACGGATTAAAAAAAATACCTGAAGTATCAGGAATTGTCGCAATAATAGTATAATCTTTATAAACATTGTATGCAATCCAATCGAGTATAGTCTGCGGCGGGTCCCATGTAAGGTAATCTCCGATATTGTTATAAGTCAGGTTCTCAGGTGGCGCAAGAAAATCAAGGGAGTATAATACAATATCAACAACAGATGTTTGCCCGGTTATGACAGTTACCGTATCGTTATAAGGTATATAATTTTTCAAAGTTGCAGTAACATTATAAATCCCCGGCTCAATTTCGATGGAGTAAAAACCGCTTGCATCCGGGTTTGTACATTCAAATCCAGCAGTTATTACAACATCTTCAACATTTCCTGAGCCACCTTCTAACGATACTGTGCCTTCAATCCAGCCGGTTACTTCGGGGCAATTGCCTATTATTATCCCGCTGGGATTTGTATTTACAGGAATCGTTTCAACAACTGTTCCTGTGCTGATCTCTATTACAGAAACGCTGTTACTTCCGCCATTTGTTACATAAGCATATTCTCCATCCAAAGTAAAGGCAATCGCTTTGGGAGCAGAACCAACAGAAATAGTATTTACAACACTATTCGTTGAGGTTTGAATAACAGAAACACTGTTTGATTGGAGGAAATTAACTACATAAGCATATTCACCATCAGGTGTAATTGCCACACCATGCGGCCAGCCTCCCACACCAATCGTGGCGATTACGGTATTATCCGATGTCTGGATTACAGAAACATTATTACTGAACCTGTTGGTTACATACGCATAAGCTCCATCAGGAGTAAAAGCAATCCTGTATGGTGAACTGCCGACATTTATAGTGGCAATAACGGTGTTATCCGAAATCTGAACAACTTTAACAGTTCCTTCCTGCTCCATTGCAAAATAAGCATATTGTCCGTCAGGGGTAATTGAAACTCCCATTGGTCCGTTTCCTATCGGTACTGTGGCAACAACCGAATTAGTGGAAATTTCAATTACAGAGAATGTATCGCCAAAATAATTTGCAACATATCCCAATTCCCCGTCAGGTGTTATTGCTATCTGGGCAGGACAATTTCCAACGGTAATCACACATTGTACGGTATTATCGGAAGTTTGTATTACCGTAACTTTATTATTACATGCTGCCATGCCATAATTTGTTACATAAACATACTTATAATCCGGGGTAAAGGCAAGTCCCAGTGGTCCGGCAACGGTAGGAATAGTTTCGATAACAGTGTCATTTGATAACTGAATTACCGAGATATTATCCGATTCCCAGTTTGTTACATAAGCTCTTTCTTCGCAATACGAAATTTGAATTTTTATAAAAATGAAAAAAAAAGAAATGAAAAAAACACGAAACAATTTTTTCATAATAACCTCCTTATATTTAATGGTTTTATAAATATAATCTTTAACCTGATTTGAATTGTTCAAAATTACATTTTTTTCTGAAATTATTTTGTAATTTTGCAAGCACGTTACAATTTAAAATAAAAAAGGTCCCGTAGCTCAGCTGGATAGAGCAACAGCCTTCTAAGCTGTGGGTCGCAGGTTCGAATCCTGCCGGGATCACAAAATACAACCCTGCACCTTGAC
>JAIORT010000729.1 GCA_021107975.1 Bacteroidales bacterium
TCAGTTTAATGCAAATCCTGAAGACGAACCCGGAAGATTCCTTATTCATTTTGCATTTTGCAATAATGTCGAAGATAATGAAGCTGAAGATTTGCAAACGCCAAAGGTTTATGCAGTTAATAAAGATGTTTATATTCAATTACCTCAATCAATCGGTGGAGAAATTTATATTTTTGACATCATGGGGAAATTGATTGCTAATAAACATGGTATAAGCAATACTCTGAATAAATTAACTTTAACAAACAAATCGGGTATATACATTGTGAATATTGTTGATAATGAAATGATATACTCTGAGAAAGTATTCATAAAGTAACCCTTGTAAACGTATTATTCTTTTTAAAGATCCGGTTGATTGAAATTAGCCGGGTCTTTTTTTTTGAAATAGGTTTTAACAGGTCTCTTGAATTTTGTAATTTTGACGGAAAAACCCGATCCGGATTTATTAATATGAAAAATTGGTTTCATTACAGGTTAATCAGCTTAATTCTTTTTATTGCTGCAATTTCAACTGTTAGCAACGGACAGATTGTTATAAACGAAATTTGTTCACGGAATGCTGTTACCATAGAGGATAATTATTACAATTATCCTGACTGGATCGAATTGTATAACAATGGATTTGATAGCATTGAATTAAAAGACTGGACACTTTCTGATGATATAACAGAACCCGAAAAATGGGTTTTTCCGGATGTAGTCATTTATCCTGATTCTTATATGGTTGTATTTGCCAGTGGCAAGGATGATAAAGTAATTGTTGACCACTGGGAAACAATAATTCACGCAGATAATATCTGGAAATATTTTACTCCTTTTTTTGAACCGGATCCTGCATGGAAAGATCCTGGATTTGATGATTCAAACTGGATGGAAGGTCCCGGCGGATTTGGTCGTGGTGATGGTGATGACAATACGATTTTACCTGATTCAGTTGCCACTGTTTATATTAGAAAATCGTTTAATTTAACAGATACAACCTTAATTACTTCTGTTTTACTTCAGGTTGATTATGATGATGCATTTGTAGCATATTTAAACGGGGTGGAAATTGCACGATCAAATATTGGATGGCCCGGAAAAATTCAACATTGGGATGATATTTCACGGGATGTTCATCCGGCAGTAATGTTTCAGGGTCTTCCCCCGGAAGAGTTTTTTATTGACATTAATTTTTTTAAATCAATCATAAACGAAGGGGAAAATGTATTGGCTATCCAGGCATTAAATGCATGGAATAATCATGGAAATTCTTCCATCATCCCTTTTTTATCTGTTGGAATAAAGGATGAATCTTTTACTTACCAGGAGTTGCCGGAATGGTTTGGTGATAAACCGGTGTATCTTCATACGAATTTTAAATTATCTGGTACCGGAGAAAGTATAATTCTATGTGATCCCAACCAAAATATTATTGATTATTTAGATTTTCCTTATACAAAAAGTGACCATTCTTATGGTAGGGAAACTGATGGTAATACAGTGTTGAGATACTTTGGGAACCCAACTCCGGGCATAAGCAATAATTTTTCAACCACATTTTTGGGCTACACAAAAGAACCGGAATTTAGTGTTGCATCAGGTTTTTATAATGGTAATGTTGAGGTTAGCATTGCTAATCTGGAACCTGGTGATACAATCAGGTATTCACTCGATGGGGGCTGGATAAATGATACATCTGAAATTTTCCCGGAATACATTTCAATTGATTCTACCACCATTTTGCGTGCCCAGGTTTACAAGAGTGGGTTTTTACCGGGCAATGTATCTTCCAATTCATATTTTATCAATTTTAATACTGAATTAGCTGTAATTGCTATAAATTTGAATCCTCATGATTTGTGGGACTGGGAAGAAGGAATTTATGTCATGGGTCCCAATGCATCTTCAAATTATCCATATAAGGGAGCAAATTTTTGGATGGACTGGAAAAAGCCTTCACATATCGAGTTCTTTGATAAAAATCAGGATCTGGGTTTTGAATTAGACGCAGATATTATGATCCACGGGGGGTTTTCAAGGGCAAATCCTATGAAAAGCTTACGTATTATTACCGGTGATAAATATGATCAATCGGAGATTAATTATCAGGTTTTTAAAGATAAAGATATTCATAAGTTCAAAAGATTGGTATTGCGTAATTCTGGTCAGGATTATTGTGTAACTCATTTCAGGGATGCATTGATGCACAAAATTGTGCAGCAAAAAACAGACATTCACATACAGGATTATGAACCGGCGGTTGTTTTTTTAAATGGAGAATATTGGGGTATCCATAATATCAGGGAAAAGATTGATCGGTTTTATGTAAGCGAAAATTTTGGTATTCATGAAGATAGTACTGAAGTTATCAGGGAAAACCATATTGTTATTGAAGGGGACTTCAATCATTATGTTCAAATGATCGATTATGTTAGAAATGTGCCGGTTGTCGATTCATTGGTTTACGATTCGATTTCAAAATTGGTACAAATAGATAACTATACGGATTATTTTATTGCAGAGATGTATTATGTGAATTCTGATGGATGGCCCAGACATAATACAAAATACTGGAGGGCTGTTAATGATACTGCCAGATGGCACTATGTTTTGACAGATACTGATTTTGCCCTTGGATTGTATTCTCAACCCTATAAAAATGAATTATACAGAGTGCTTCATAGTAATATACAATGGGCACATAATCACTGGATTTTAAGAAGACTGATGGAAAATGATGATTATAAGCGGTATTTCATCAATCGAAGTGCAGATATGTTTAATACCATGCTTTTACCATCAAATATAATTCAAAAAGTACATTTGTTTAAAGACAGGTTATCTCCTGAAATGGATAGGCATATGACACGATGGGGAAGTAGTTATGGTGCCTGGGAGGCTAATGTTAATATAGTATTGGAATTTGTTGAAGATCGTTTAGGCTACGTTTGGCAACATTATATTGATGAATTTAATCTGGAGAAATTAGTTACCATAGGATTAGATATCGATTCAATAATTCATGGTAATGTTAAAATTAATACTATTATACCGGACTCTTTACCCTGGCAGGGGCTTTATTTCGATGGCAATCCTGTTGATATTGCTGCCATACCCGACTCAGGCTATATTTTTTCGCACTGGGCATCCAATATGATAATTTCAGGGGCTGATACTTTAAAGCAGAACCTTTTAATAAATGTTGATACTAACGACGTTTTTAAGGCATTTTTCGTAATCGACACCCTTGAAATTGATACACCTCTTATAGTTTTTAACGAAATTAATTACCGCTCGGTTGATGTTGATTCGCTTGATGCCGACGATTGGGTTGAACTTTGGAATAT
Organism: Bacteroidales bacterium; assembly: GCA_021107975.1. Taxonomy (GTDB): domain Bacteria; phylum Bacteroidota; class Bacteroidia; order Bacteroidales; family JAADJA01; genus JAADJA01. The sequence goes on from JAIORT010000729.1 coordinate 3,333, forward strand.
TGATACTGTAAGTTGTGATTTATCTAACTGGATTTTTAAAGATGTAGATGATGACCATGAATTTATTATTCCCTGCCAAACTATTTTAGATACCGGTCAATATCTTGTACTTTGCCAGGATACTGCAAAATTTGAAAATGTTTACCCCGAAGTTTACAATGTTGTTGGTCCTTTTAATTTTGGCTTAGCCCGTGAAGGAGAACAATTAAGACTCTTTGACTCTACGGGTTTTCTAATTGTTTCTATGGCTTATTCAAACCAGCCTCCCTGGCCCATAGAAGCCGATGGCACCGGTAAAACGCTTGAACTTATTAATCCGTTTGGAGATTTGAATAACCCGGCAAACTGGTTTGCCGGATGTTTTGGCGGTTCGCCAGGCGGACCTTTTGTTCCATGTGATACCATCGGAATTGACGAATCCGTTGAGAATAATATTTTTATGAAAGTCTATCCCAACCCTTTTAAAGAAAAAACCACGATTGAGTTATGGATGGAAGAACCTCAAAAACTTGAATTTAAAGTTTATGATGTATTTGGAAATTCGGTTGAACAATTAACCTTTTCTTTTAAGCAAAAAGGTATAAACAGATTTGTTTTCAATAGCAGAAACCTAAACAGCGGACTATATTTTTTCAGGTTATCGGGTAAGAGTTTTGACATCAGGAATAAGTTAATTATTAAATGAGATACTCATGTTTTTGCATTCGTCTGACCACTGTTATAGGCGTTTGCCTTCTGTGAAGTGGTCTGACGAATATTTATTACTTTTAAACAAATGAAAAAATATTTTATTTCTGTTATATTTATTCTCTTACACTTTTGCTTGTTTTGTCAGAACCAAAATTTTTACTCAATTCATAAAGAGCAGAATGAATATTTTAAAAATTCAGGATTAAATTCACAAACAGATTTTGACTCGGTAAATCATTTCGTATTATTGCCTACGTCCAAAAAGTATGAAAATTATGAATTAATCAGGCGGGTGTTTGGTTATAATCCATATTGGGGAGGCAGCAACTACCTCAATTATCAATGGGATTTACTTTCGGATATGTGCCATTTCTCTTATGAAGTTGACCCAGCTACCGGAAATCCTATAACAACTCACAACTGGATGACTTCAGCAGCCATTGATTCTGCTTTTGCAAATGATGTTAATGTTCATCTTTGTGTAACTTTATTTTCAGGACATTCAATATTTTTTAATAATGTTATGGCTCAACAAGATCTGATTGATAATATTATTGAACTTGTGGACGAAAGAGATGCACATGGTGTCAATATGGATGTGGAAGCATTACCTTCGGCTTATTGTGATGAATTTACAGAATTTATAATTATCCTTTGCGATCAAATTCATTCTCAGCTTCCCGGAACAGAAGTCAGCATTGCTGCTCCGGCAGTGAACTGGAGCGGAACTTTTGAAATAGAAATCTTAAAAGATCATATTGATTTTTTTATGATTATGGGATACGATTATTACTGGAACGGAAGCTCGCAAGCCGGACCTGTTTCGCCGTTGTATTCAATGGTCGGTAACTATGATTATAATTTTTCAAGAACCATCTCGTATTATCAGTCGCAGGGTGTACCAAACGAACAACTTGTTTTGGGTGTGCCATATTATGGACGACAGTGGCCCACTGTCGGGCAGGTTGCTCCTTCAAACACGACAGGTTCGGGTACGGCTTATACTTATCAATATGTCCAAAATAATTCATCAGGATATTATTCCAACGAAAATAAGAAATGGGAACCTAACAGTTTTTCGCCTTATTATGCATTCTATACAAGCAGTTGGAATCAATGCTTTATTGAAGATACTTATAGTCTTGGGAAAAAATATGACATTGTTAACAGAAGAAACATAGCAGGAATCGGCATCTGGGCATTGGGATATGATAACGGGTATTCGGATCTTTGGGAATTAATAGCTGATAAATTCACTGACAATGCAGGTTTTGTATTGGCAGATACCATTTTTGACTCGGGAGGTCCGACATTCAATTATTATAACGATGAAAGTTATATTTATACAATACCGGCGCCTGAAGAAAAATCAATTGAACTTGCTTTTAATTATCTTGATCTGGAACCGGGCTACGATTCGCTTTGGATTTACGACGGACCGGATATAACCTATCCTTTGTTAGGTGGTTACTCGGGAAACAGCAATCCCGGAATCCTTTCTTCTACCGGCAATTATATTACTCTGTGTTTTTTCTCTGATGTTGGGATAATAAATTCAGGATGGGAGGCGGTTTATGAAGTAATTCCTGCGACGCATATTCCGGAAAGTATTTCCAAAGAAAATTCGTTTGAGTTTAGTGTTTACCCGAATCCGTTTCATAACCAGATCAATATTGAATTTAAAAATTGTACGATTCAAAATTTTGCTGTTGAAATTTGGGGTATAAAGGGAGTAAGGCATGGGGTTTTCCAAATTAAAAATAATAGTATGAGCCTGACTCGAATAGAAAGTCTATTATTTGAAAAATTAACACCCGGCAGTTATTTCCTCTTGATTAGCAATAACGGAAGTTATATTGGCAGCAGAAAAATTGTTAAAGAATAACAGTTTATTTCTCACCGTAATAAAAAGCCTGCCTTTGTATTTGTTTTCATTATGAC
>JAIORT010000566.1 GCA_021107975.1 Bacteroidales bacterium
ACTTTTGGTTATTTAATTATTACAGTTGTTGTTTTGTCTGCATGTTCTTCGCCAAAGGAGAAAATACAGTCGAACATCAAGAACCTTGAAGAAACCCTTTTCTCTGACGAGAATAAGATGGTTGACAGGGACAAAGCAAGTGAATTGATTGACGCATATATTGAATATGCAGACGAATTTCCTGATGATAAGCAGGCTTCCGATTACTTGTTCAAGGCAGGCGATATGGCGATGAACCTGAATATGCCTCATAAAGCTATTGAGGTTTTTGACCGGATACTGCAAAATTATCCTGATTTTGAAAAGACTCCACAATGTTTGTTTCTGAAAGGATACGTCTATGAAAACAATTTGAATAATCTGGAAGAAGCAAGAAAAATTTATACTGAATTCCTTGAAAAATTTCCTGATGACGAATTTGCCGACGATGCTGAAGTTTCAATTAAAAATCTCGGCAAATCACCGGAGGAACTGATTAAGGAGTTCGAAGAACAGACTAAGAAGGAAGGGGATATTTAGTTCTCAGTCCTCAATCCTCAGTCTCCAGTTCTCAGTCTTTACTTTTTTGGACGATTGCTGACTGTGGACTGCCGACTGTTAATATTATTTCAGACATCCTATTTTAAAGAGCACAATAATTCAGGCAATAAACGACATAATTATTGCGTTTAATTAGCAGGATAAATTGGTAATTTTTTTCATCCAAAAAGCGCTGTTTCGATTTTGAATGGCGCTTTTTGATTTTATTTAATAAACTCTTTTTTCAATGCCTCCTTTTCAAAAATATCAATATCACCCCGTTGATTAATACATTCTATAATTTTTTTCTTAAATTTCCAGCATGTCATTTGACGGATATTAAATTTATCCGACAGTTTATAAGTAGAAATGTCAGGATTATTACAAACCAGGTAGGTTATTTTAAAAGCCTCGGTTAAAGGTAATTTGCATTTATGAAATGCAGTGTGTGCCGTTGCTGACTCTTCCGATTTGCACTTTGTGCACCTCCTGGAATATGGCTTTTTACCTTTGCAGTAATTTGTATGACCACATTTTCGGCATATAAAGCCATTCTCCCATTTTTTCCCTGCCAAAAATTCAAAGCACTTCTCATCTGTTGAGAATAAATCATCAAATTCAATTATACTTATATTTTTAAATAATGACTTCATCTTTTATACTGTCATAAATATGACATGTTGACAACTGGAATGAAATTTGATTGCAAAGATACAAAAAGTGATATTTAAGCGATTTATTTAAATATTATTTTTAATTTTGCTGCGTTTTTAAAATTTGAATTAAAACTAATAAGTAATGAAAAGATTTTCAACACTGGTACTTGTAATATTTTTTGCAAATACATTAATTGTCTCAGGACAGGAAAAAGAAAAAATTAAACCCGAACATTTGACAGTAGAAACATTCAAGAAAAAAGTTTTTGATTATGACAAGAATCCTGATAAGTGGATATATGAAGGCGACCTTCCCTGTGTTATTGACTTTTACGCAGACTGGTGTAAGCCTTGCAAGCTCATAGCTCCGATTATGGAAGAGCTGGCTAATGAATACAAAGGAAAAGTGAACATCTATAAAATAAATACCCAAAATCAAAAGGAATTGTCAGCGGTATTTGGTATAAGAAGTATTCCTGCTGTTTTATTTTGCCCAATGGACGGAAAACCCCAGATGACAACCGGGGCATTGCCAAAAGAAACTTTTAAGCAGGTAATTGATGAATTCCTTTTGGGTAAGAAAAAAGAAGAAAATAAAAAATAATGAAACAAAAAAATATAATATTATCAATTATCGTTGCTTTTGCATTTATTTCCTGTAATCAGACCACCGAATCTGAAAAAAGCAAGAAACAAGCAAGTAATATTTCTGAGACTTCCACAGAAATAAAAAAATCAACGAAGCAAACAGAAGATATTAAACCGGAGCATCTTACAGCTAAAACATTTAAAGAGAAGGTCTGGAATTATGAAATCAATCCCGAACAATGGGTTTATAAAGGAGAAATTCCTTGTGTAATCGATTTTTATGCCGATTGGTGTAAGCCTTGTAAAATGGTTGCTCCGATTATGGATGACCTGGCAGATTATTACGACGGAAGGGTGAAAATTTATAAGGTGAATACTGATAAAGAACGTGAACTGGCAACTGTTTTCCAGGTGAAAAGTATTCCATCAGTATTATTTTCTCCAAAAGAAGGAAAGCCTGCAATACAAGCGGGTGCGATGTCGAAAGAAGATTACATCAGGATTATTGATGAATTTATATTAGGAATTAAAAAAGAATCAAATAATAGTAAAAAACAATCTTAAAAAAATGGAACATTTAACAAAGCAAACATTTATCGAAAAAGTATTCAATTACGAGATAAATAAAGAGTGGAAATTTGAAGGCGAATTGCCATGTATCATTGATTTTTATGCCGACTGGTGTCAGCCATGTAAAATGGTTGCTCCGATACTTGAGGAACTGTCAGAAGAATACAAAGGCAAAATCAATATTTATAAAGTGAATACCGAAGCCGAACAGGAATTAGCTTCTGCTTTTGGAATCAGAAGCATACCTTCATTGCTTTTTTGCCCGAAAGACGGACAACCGCAAATGGCACAGGGCGCTTTACCTATAGATACTTTTAAGCAGGTGATAGAAGATGTATTATTAAAGGAAAAAGTTGAGGTAAAAGCTAATTAATGTGATGATAAGGTTAAGGCTTAGAATTAAAAGGTGTGGTGATTTTCACTGCACCTTTTATAAAACATAAACCCGTTTTTGCCGCCGATTTCCTTTACCGTGTAAACGCTCCTCCAGTAATCAATCAGGTCAATTTTAGCAATGATATACACTTCTTTATCCACATCCTCCCAGGTCAGCCAGCCTATCTCGTAACTTTTTTTGTTTTCGGGATGTTTCTTTTTCGTATAAAAATATTGAGCATAGCTTTTAAATCCGCTGGTTATAACATAGCAGTCTTTACTTTCAAGGCTCTTACAGAATTCAATGTTTGCATTCTGAGAATACATTTCAATTTTACCGATAAATAATATAAGCCCGATAAACAAGAATGCTGCTGTTCCAAAGAACAAAGTTTTTAAGCCCGTTTCAATCTTTTCTTTATTTATCAAAAGAAGACAAATGAAAATAATCGCAATTAATAAAAATCCTGCTGTTGATTCCCAGCCTGTCCAGTTTACATCAGCCTCTAAGTTGGCAAGAGCAAAGACATCGTTTTTAAAAAGCGGTTTAATTACCCCGATATTCCGACCGAGGAAAGGCATAATAATAGCTATAAGACTGTACAGCAAGCCTATGGATATGATCCCGAATTTGAGCCAACGGTTAAACTTAAGTTTGCCTTCAATCAACCGGTTGATAGTAATAGCAGCTAAAAACGTCAATGGAAAATAAGCAAGTGAAGAATAATGGACAATTTTTGACTGAACAATAGAAAATAATATAAGAACAACCCAGAACAGAATTATCATCCACGATCGAAAGTCTCTCTGAAAATCTTTTTCCGGCTTGATTTTATAAAATCCCCTGATGGCAAATACGGAAGCTGGAAAACAACCTAAGAGTAAAACAAGAAAATGGTATCCCGGGAACCCTGCATGACCTGCATCGGGAGTGCTGAGCAGCCGGAACTGGTATTTAGTGAATTCTTTCAACAGCCAGGGTCCGTTTTTCAGGGTTTCCGGTCCAAGCCAGGCAAAAGTAACAATAATGGCTATCAGAGTAAGCACTATAAAATTGGGAATGCTGATATAAAATCTGAACCGCTTCCATATCCAGTAAACTGTCATTACCAGGAGAACAATGAGATAAGCCACCGGACCTTTGGTTAAGATTGCCAGTCCGATAAAAATGCCACCGGCAATGAGATTAAGGTATTTTGATGTTGAGGAGGTAAATTCCTTGCAATCTTCTTTTTTCCAGGAAAACAGAATTATTTGATACAATCCTGAAAAAATAAACAGGTTGAACAACGGATCGATGATCCCTGATTTGAAGTAAAGATGAGGAAGAATGCTGCCTAAGTAAACCATAGCCCAGATAAATCCGAATTTTTGATTGAACAGCCTTGTACCGACCCTAATGATAACCATTAGCGAGATTATGCCAGTAATGGCGTTTGGAAAGCGTGCGGCAAATTCATTAATCCCGAAAATTTTCATCGAAATAACCTGCAACCAAAAAAACAAAGGCGGTTTTTCCCAAAACGGCTGGAAGTTTACCTGAACTCTAAAATAATCATTTGTAACGATCATTTCACGGGAAATCTCGGCAAAGTTTATTTCATCCCAGTCGAAAAGATGGACGCCGCCGAGAAAAGGGATAAAAAATACGGATCCCAAAGCAATAAATAGTATGTAAACTGATACCGAACGGAAATGCAAAAACAAAACAACTTAATTTACAGATATTCAACAAACTATTTTTAATAGACTAAAAAATTATAAAGGCTTATGTTTTTCATTGAGTATTTTAATGATGCAGCGAGTTATAATAGTTAATTAGTTTAATCAGATCTTCCTCCTTACTAAGTTTCAGCTTGTTTTCCTTAATATAAATATCAATTTCATCCTTGTTTTCTGTCATTATTTTAAACAGGCTTCCCTTTTTTGCCTTTATTTTTACTGCCGGCTCATTATCTTTACTCATATAGTAATGTTCGAACTTAACATATTTATATGAACGATCGCCGGCACTAAGTGCCTTATTGTAATAACCTTCTTCAAGTCTGCACGTATATCGCCGGTAAAGATCACATTTCCCTTCTTCCAGAACTTCAAAATACCCGTTGAAATCATCACCTTTATCCACGTAACTTGTATAAACGAATTTTTTCTTATCAAATTCCAGGGAATTCACCCTGTAAGGATAAACAATATAATAGATTTCATCTTTCGAGGAAAATTCCATGTTCTGCTTAAATATATTATACCTGAGCGGAAAATTGCGGACTCTAATCGTATCGTCAGCCACCATAACTCCTTCTATAAAGTTTTCATCAAGGTATGGATGTCCTTTAAAACCTACATACGGTTTTTCAGGGTTTGCAATAAATAAGGATATTGAACCAGAGCCAAACTGATTAACCGCAGAAATGTCAATATACTGTGGTAAAGAATACTCCCTCTGATTTTCCTGTGATATTCCATAATAGCACAATAAGGGTATCGCTAATATTAATATTGTTTTTTTCATAATTATGCAAAAATAATATCATTTTCTTTAATCATTGGCTTGCCCATATAACAAAGCAGTATTTGCGCAACTGTTAAAGTATCACGCTGGCAATACTTTACTATTCTTTCCAGGTCATTGTCTTTATAATAAACTTCGGCTACCATGCTGCCGTCAATATCTTCTTTAGGAGTTGGAATTCCAAATGCCGCAGCAAGTAAATCAAGAGATGTATAATTTTTATAGTCGCCAAATTTCCATAGCTCCATCGTATCGAGATGTGCGACTTCCCATGGTTTCTTCCCTGCAATATTCAGAATTTTCGGTAATTTTATTCCGTTAATAATCATTCGCCTGGCAATATACGGATAGTCGAATTCTTTACCATTGTGAGCACATAACAAGTTGTTACTGCCGGTGTAATAATTATCAAGCAATTCTGCAAATTCTTTTAAAAGTTCATATTCATTTTCGCCAAAAAAGGATTTTATCCTGAAATTCCCGTTTTTTAAATATCCACCTGAGATGCAAATAATCTTGCCGAATTCAGCATATATCCCTGCCCTTTGAAAAAGTTTGTCGGGTGTATCAGTCTCATCCCGCTTGATCCTTTCTGACTTTTTGTCCCAAAGTTTTTTAAAATTCTCAGGTAACAACTCATATCCGGCAACCATCGGTACTGTTTCGATGTCGAGAAAAAGGATATTTTCTATATTCAAATTATAAAGCATA
>JAIORT010000113.1 GCA_021107975.1 Bacteroidales bacterium
ATGCCCAGGAATTTCAATTCAAATCAACAAAAATCCCTGCTGCAGATTCGATTTATTTAATCAATTTACCACAGCTTGAGTTACCCGATCTCTACAAAAGCCCGGATGCCCCGCTTCTGCCTTCTGTTTTAGACAACAGCGAATTGCCTTACTTCCGTCCGGTTTTTATGCAGGATGGATGGTCATGTGGTCAGGCTGCAAGCATAGGATACAACTTTACTTACGAAATAAACAGGGCGAGAAATGTTGCGGGCAACACATTCGTAAACCAATATCCGACGCAATTTGCTTTTAATTTTTATAATGATGGAATTTATGAACAGGGTGTGGGTTATTTTCACAGTTTTGATTTACTGAAATCCAACGGCACTCCCAATGTATATGATTACGGGGAAATGGGTGGAAGCCACCTGAGATGGCTCTCAGGATATGATAAGTATTATAACGGCATGTTTAACAGGGTTGCCGATATGTACTCGATTTATGTTGGGGATGAAGAAGGATTTCTTACTTTGAAATACTGGCTGTATGACCATTTAAACGGATCGCCTGATGGTGGAGTCGCCAACTTCTATTCTGATGTTCCGGCATTATATAACCTTCCGCCCGGAACGCCCGAAGAAGGCAAGTTTGTTGTTCCATTCTGGGGGTCTTATAATGGTCATGCTATGACGATAATAGGCTGGAACGATTCAATCAGGTGGGATTATAACAACGACGGGCAATATACTAATCATATCGACATTAATGGTGATGGCGTTGTTAATATGAAAGACTGGGAAATAGGAGGGATGAAATTCGCAAACAGTTGGGGAGAAGACTGGGCTGACAGCGGATTTTGCTATATGATGTATAAAACCCTGGCTGAGGAGAAATTCGATGGGGGAATATGGAATAAATCGGTGCATATAATTAATGTTAAAGGAGATTATTCTCCAAAACTCACATTCAAAGTAAACCTCAAGCATAACTCAAGGCATAAAATAAAAGTTATTGCCGGTGTATCAGCCGACACAACCGATGTTTGGCCCGCACACACCATGGATTTTGCTCTTTTCAACTACCAGGGCGGCGATCATTATATGCAAGGCAATGACACGATAAACCAGCATAAAACAATTATATTCGGCTTGGACGTAACTCCATTATTGAGTTTTGTTATCAATGGAGAGCCGGCTAAGTTTTTTCTTCAGATTCATGAACATGACCCGATAAACGTAGCAACAGGTGATTTGATTTATTTCGCCCTGATGGATTATATCAACGGCGGACTGGAAATTGCCTGTCCTGATACCGATGTGCCGTTAATTGAAAATGGCTATACAACATTAGCGGTTATTCATACTTTAACTTTTGATGACATAATAATTGAAACAGAAGAATTACCGGCTTTTATTCCGGGGCAGCAATTTACTTGTCAAATCACAGCAACAGGCGGCACAGAACCATACAACTGGGATATATTAACCAGGTATTCCGAAAATCAATTTGAAGATAATTATCCGAATATACTGGGGCAACAGATAATACCTAACAGCAGTACCAGCGGATATGTTACTCAGTCAATCGGTTTTTCCTTTCCGTTTTACGGAGAAAGCCATGATACTATCATAATTCATACAGATGGATTTCTTATGTTTAATGAAATTAAATATCCTCTTCCATACCAGGTTGATGATATGCTGTTATTCAAATATGAACCTATGGCAGCTTTATTCCTGAACCGGGATTTACAAATCAATGCTTCTGCCGGTGATGGTTTGTGGTACGAAGGAGATGAAAATCACGCATCCTTCAGATGGATTGTAACTCTCGTGGATGAGAATGGTGAATATCCGTTGGATTTTACTGCAATATTGTATCCTGACGGGCGTATCGAATATTATTACGATAATTTTGAAAATTCTGAATATCTTTACAGGATAACAGGCGTCTCAAACGGAGATGGAATAAATTATGAAATAGCTGAATTTTCCAATCTGCTGCCAGCAGAATCACAGCAGGTTGTTACATATACTCCCCAAAATTATCTGTCATCCATGAACATTAACGATGATGGACTTTTAACTGTCTTTCCGGAGGAAAATAATAAAATTTATGACATTACAATTAAAGCCACTGATTATAATAATATTTCAACTGAAAAAACTTACCAGCTTTCTGACGGAATTGTTTTTGACTTTTCAGTTGTCTCCGGCGATGATGACCGGATTGACTACGGTGAAACTCCTGTATTAAGTTTTAATGTTAAAAATATCAGTAATCAGCCAATAAATAACGTATCTCTTGATATTCAAATAAGCGATCCATTCATCAGTATGCTCGATAGTACTGAATATATCGGCACTGTTAATCCCGGGCAAACAATTAATCTTGCTGATGCTATATCTTTTTCAGTTGATACTAATGTGCCTGATGAATATGATCTTTCGTTTTCTGCCATATTTAATTCCACAAATAATTTTTGGGAAAGCAAATTCAATTTAACAGCTTATTCACCCATACTAATAATGGGCAATCCAATTGTGGATGATAACGATAACGGAAAACTTGATCCTGGCGAAACTGCTAATCTAATCATTCCGGTGAACAACTATGGTCATTCAACTGCTAATGGTGTAGAAGGTTATCTAAATACGGTTGATCCATACATAACTTTTAACGGTCCCGGGCAGTTTATTTATGGAAATATCCCGAAAGGAGGAACAGTCTGCGACACGATAAATTTAACAGTTGCCGGTAATACTCCGCAGGGTCATCTTACATATTTTGATTTCAGTATCACTGCATTGCCTGACTTTATGATTTACGAATCTTTCGTCTTTTTAATCGGGCGCTTTCCGGTTCTGATTGTTGACATGGACCCGGAATTGCTTTCCGGTCCGGTTATTAAATCAACTATTGAAGAATTAAATGTTTTGTTTGATTACGAAAATTACATCCCAAATGAACTAAATGTTTACCAGAATATTTTGGTTGTTTTAGGAAGAAAGTTCGGACAACATATTTTAACTGAAGTTGAAGGTCAGAGGCTGGCAGACTTCCTGAACGCCGGAGGAAACATATACATGGAAGGTGGAATGACATGGTTCGATGACCCGCAGACTGCTGTTCATCCTTTGTTTAATATTGAAACCGAAGCAATAACCTGGACTTTAAATGACTCCGTTTTTGGGATAAGTGAAACCTTCACCGAAGGAATGGTATTTGATTATGCCGGAGCCATGCCGTTTTATGATTATTACTTAGCGCCTATACCTGTAGCGCTGGCATTTACTATTTTACACGGTATTGAAGAGGAACATGGTTTTGCCGTGGCTTTTGATAACGGCAATTATAAAACAATTGGCTCTATTCTTGATTTCAGCGGCTTAGATGATGGTATGCCACCCTCGACTAAAAAGAATTTCATGGCGAAAATCCTGGAATTCTTTGGTGTAGATGGTATCATAACTTCAGAAAAATGTAAATCATCAGTTTCGTATCAGCCAGTTTTATCAAGTTATCCGAATCCATTCTCCGGGCAAACAACAATAAATTTCAATCTTGCAGAGGAAGATAAAATTGATCTTAGTATTTATGATATTCATGGTAATAAAATAACAACAATTATTTCGGAAAAGAAATTCCCTGCCGGATTACATTCCGTAAAATGGGAAGGAAATAATATCACAAATGGAATTTATATATGCCATCTCAAAACAAAAGGAAATATTTCCTGTTTAAAGATTGTTAAAAAATAATTTTTTTACCTGTTTTAACTATTTCATGCACAAAAGGATCCGTCTCATTAAATTCATCTTTTAAAAAAACATGAGGTTCGATAATAGTTTCATCATCATTCCGTAAAGACATCAATTGTATTTCAAAATTAAACCGATTTTTAAATTTGTCAACAATAATAGCAAGATCCACATCGCTGTATTCTTGACCGGTATTTTTAGCAATAGAGCCAAACAAATATACTTCTTTAATATTAATTTTATTTGCAACTAATCTGCTAATATAATTATTAACTAATCTGCTAATAAACTCGTTATCCATATTTTTTGTTTTTTTATCTCCGAAATCCATTTGTTGGTAAACTTAGCCGTACATAATTTATAAAAGTTGTTTTTATAGTCATCATATCTGGCTCTTATGTTAAATCTTGTAATTGTGTCATAAACTATAACCTGTTCTTTAGAAAGTTCAATTTTGGATTTTATTAATAATCTTCTTAAATCATGTATTGGAGGAGGATAATTCTTATTAGTTTTGATAAATAGTGCCTTTAATAATTTTTCAATAACAAGATGACCCATAAATAAAGACCAGTGGTAATGTTTTGTTTTATACAAATCAAGCATTGTTATATAATCATCTTTAGAACTACTAACCCAATACTTAATTAATTTCTCTATATCTATTTTACTATTATGGTTCATATCAAAGATTTACACCCTGTTTTAAAAATACATCGTTTTGCAAAGATAATTTAATACCTCGAAAAAAACAAAATTGATTATTACAAGCTTCAATATGTTCAACATATATATAATGTTGTAATTTTACGAAAATTTTCTTTATTCAAATTAAACTATCTTACTTCTATCATATCTAAACGAAAAAAATTTCATAATGAAAATCAAAAAAAACATTGCGACAAGCGAATCAGGATATGTCTTTAACCCATCAACAGGCGAATCCTATTCAGTAAATCCCATTGCTATAGAAATCTTTAATTTCCTGAAAGAAGAAAAATCTTATGAAGAGATCAGTAAAACCATGCTTGCAAGGTATAATACCGATGAAGCTACATTCGAAAAAGATTATAATGATTTTATGGGAATGCTTAAACAACATCTGTTAATTGAAAGCGAAAATGAAAAAGAAAATTAATATTGCGGTATCAGGATTAAATGCTATTGATAGCCCCGGTCCGGGAATAGCTGTAATCAGGGCTTTGCGTGAAGCAAAATCTCTTGATGTAAAGATCATTGGTTTGGCTTATGAATCGCTTGAACCTGGCATTTATATGCACGATCTTATCGACAAAACATATCAAATACCTTATCCTACAGCCGGAACGGATAATTTATTGGCAAGACTTGAATACATAAACAATGCTGAAGACATAGATGTGATCATCCCTAATTTCGATGCGGAATTGTTCCCGATGATAAAGCTCGAATCCCGGCTGAAAGAAATGGGTATAAGCACTTTTTTGCCAACAGCCGAACAATTTGAAGAACGTCATAAGATTAACCTGCCCGACTTTGGGAAACGATACAATATTATAGTCCCTCACAGCAAAGCTATTTATTCAACCGCAGAAATCAGCGGTTTGACCGATGAATTTTCTTACCCTGTTGCAGTCAAAGGAAAATTATATGATGCTGAAATAGCCCACACACCCGAACAAGTCAATACTTACTACAATAAGATCAGCAGTAAATGGGGATTGCCTATTATTATACAGCAATTTATTCATGGTACTGAATATGACGTGGCAGGACTGGGCGATGGAAAAGGAAATACAATTTCAATTGTGCCTATGCGGAAACAATATATCACAGATAAAGGCAAAGCATGGGGTGGCATTTCCGTTGATGATAAAGAAATTTTTAAACTGACGAATCATTTTATTTCGTCAACCAAGTGGCGCGGTGCATTTGAACTTGAATTACTTAAAGATCACAATAATGAATACAACCTGTTAGAGATAAATCCGCGTATGCCTGCATGGATATACCTTTCGGTGGGCGTAGGTCAGAATATCCCAAAAGCGCTTGTTAAACTTGCTTTGGGCGAAAAAGTTGAACCTTATAAGGAATATGCTGTCGGTAAAATGTTTATCAGGTATTCCAATGAAATGATTGTTGACGTAGAGGAATTTCACCGGATTTCAACAACAGGAGAACTTTAACCGACCT
>JAIORT010000396.1 GCA_021107975.1 Bacteroidales bacterium
AAAGGCATATTTTCAAGCTGTCTTTCCAGTTAGGTATTTGAATACCAAAGGTGTTAATTATTTTTTGCTTATCCATCAGACTGTAATGCGGCCGGGCTGCAGGCAATGGATAGTCTTTTGTTTCGATGGGATTTACTTTACACTTTAATTCGCTTATACTGATGATTTCTTTTGCAAAATCATACCAGCTTGCTTTACCAAGGTTTGAATAATGATATATTTCCGTTCCGTTAATTTTTATTAATTCGGGTAATATCTTTAAAATTGTTTCTGCCAGATCGCTTGCATAAGTTGGCGAACCAACCTGGTCATCTATTATATTCAGGACATCCCTTTCATTAGCCAGCCTGATTATAGTTTTAACAAAATTATTCCCGAACTCTGAATATAACCATGAAGTGCGGAAGATAACTGCTTTTTTTGCATTTGCATCGACCTGGTTTTCTCCTTCAACCTTAGTTTTGGCATAGATGCTCAAAGGTTCGGGTATATCTGATTCGATATAAGGGCGATTAATCTTACCATCAAAAATATAGTCGGTAGAAATATGGATAAGGGTTATATCAAATTCGGATGCAAGTTTTGCAAGATAACCGGGAGCTGTTGCATTCAGCAATCTGGCTTTTTCAGGTTCTTCCTCGGCTTTATCCACGGCTGTGTATCCTGCACAGTTAATAATAACATTGAATTCGTTTGCAGAAATAAATTTTTTTAACTGTTTGTAATTTGTAATATCAAGTTCCTCAAAATCAGTATAAGTAAACTTGTATTGCCCGAAATTAGGAGAAAACTTTTCAATAGATTTTCCCAATTGACCTTTGCTGCCGGTTATAAGTATGTTCATAATTTAAACTATATTTTCAAAATATTCAATAGTCTTTTTTAATCCTTCCTCCAGAGATATCTTAGGTTCCCATCCTAATTCCGATTTTGCCATCGTAATATCCGGTTGTCTTTGCATTGGGTCGTCAGCCGGTAAGGGTTTATATATGATTTTAGATTTTGACCCGGTAAGTCGTATCACAGTTTCAGCAAGCTCTAAAATTGTAAATTCAACAGGGTTGCCCATATTCATAGGTCCGGTCAACTCTTCTCTTGAGTTCATAAACCTGGTCATTCCGTCAATCATTTCATCTATGTAACAAAAACTCCGGGTTTGCGATCCGTCGCCGTAAATTGAAATATTTTTATTCTTCAGCGCCTGAACAATAAAGTTGGAAATTACGCGTCCGTCGTTAGGGTCCATCCTGGGTCCATACGTATTGAAAATTCTTAATACTTTTATCCTGACATTATTTTGCCGGTGATAATTGAAAAAAAGTGACTCGGCACATCGTTTTCCTTCGTCGTAGCATGAACGTGTCCCTATCGGATTAACATTTCCCCAGTATTCTTCCTTTTGCGGATGTATTTCGGGGTCGCCGTAAACTTCACTTGTTGAAGCCTGCAAAATTTTAGCTTTAATTCTTTTGGCAAGCCCAAGCATATTTATCGAACCCATCACCGATGTCTTGATGGTCTTTATTGCGTTGTGCTTATATTGAATGGGGGAGGCAGGGCATGCAAGATTATAAATTTCATCCACTTCAATAAAGAAAGGCATTGTAACATCATGCCTAATAACTTCAAAATAGGGATTACCCATTAAGTGGATAATATTCTGTTTTTGCCCTGTAAAATAATTGTCGAGGCAAATTACTTCATTTCCATTATTTAACAGTCTTTCACAAAGATGTGAGCCAAGGAACCCTGCGCCACCTGTAACTAATATTCGCTTTTTCATTTTCGTAAATCGTAAATCACTTTCGTATTTCGTACATCCTTATTTCCTTTCCGTATCAATCCCAATACAGAAATATTTGAATCCTAATTCTTTCATTTCGTTTGCATCATAAATATTCCTTCCATCGAAAACAACAGGTTTCTTCATCAGTTTTTTCATAACTTTAAAGTTAGGAAATCTGAATTCCGGCCATTCTGTCGGGACGATCAGACAATCAGCATCAATAAGAGGATCAAACTGATCCGTGGTATATTCAATTTTGTCTCCGAAATGCCTCTTTGCTTCAGTCATTGCTGCCGGATCGTACGCCTTTACTTCAGCTCCGGCTTTAAGTAAATTCTCAATGATAACCAATGAAGGAGCTTCTCTCATATCATCCGTTTGAGGTTTAAATGATAATCCCCAAAGTGCTACTTTTTTTCCTTTCAGGTTATTGTTGTAGAACTTCATAACTTTTCTGAACAAAATTGATTTTTGGTTATCATTAACTGCCTCTACAGCTTGCAAAACCTGTAAATCATAATCGTTTTCAGCAGCAGTTTTTATCAGTGCTTTTACATCCTTAGGAAAACAAGAGCCACCATATCCCGTTCCCGGATATATAAATTTATTCCCAATCCTTGAGTCGCTGCCAATTCCTTTTCTGACCATGTTAATATTAGCTCCAACAATTTCACATAAATTTGCTATATCGTTCATAAAGCTGATCTTAGTGGCGAGCATTGCATTTGCCGTGTATTTAGTCATCTCAGAAGACATAATATTCATAAAAATAATCGGGTGACCGTTTAAGGTAAATGGTTTGTACAGCCTTTTTATAATTTTTTCTGCCCTTTCCGAATCGGTGCCAACAACTATCCTGTCAGGTCTTAAAAAATCGTTAACAGCAGCACCCTCTTTCAGAAATTCCGGATTTGATGCGACATCAAAATCTATTTTGACATCACGTTTATCCAATGTTTCCTGAAGGGATTTTTTTACTTTTTCTGATGTTCCTACCGGTACGGTGCTTTTGGTAACAACAAGAATATAATCGTCAATGTGTTGCCCTATTTCCCTTGCAACACCCAATACGTGCGACAGGTCTGCACTTCCATCTTCATCAGGTGGCGTGCCAACGGCAATAAAAACAACATCACAATCTTCCAAAGAAGAAGCTAGGTCAGTAGTAAAATGCAGCCTCCCTTTATTAAAATTATTGAGAACCATTTCGTCAAGACCAGGTTCATAAATTGGTATAACACCTTTTTTTAGATTTTCAACTTTGTTTTCATCAATATCAACACAAGTAACATCAATTCCAACTTCCGAAAAACAGGCTCCGGTAACTAAGCCAACATAACCGGTTCCTACAACGCTTATTTTCATAATTTTTGTTTTTTAGTTTAATACTTATATCAACAAATGTAATATATTATTTAACAATTAACATTTCCTACTTGATACTAAATTAATAAATTTTTGAGATATAATTAAAAAGCTATAAGCATATCACATCATCAAAAATTACGACACAAAATTATATAGATAAAATGAAAAAAAAAATAGGGAAAATACCCAATTTTAATGCAGGAAAATACGTAAAACCATTGCGTAATATTACGTAGCTTTTCAGATAAAGTCTTCGGGGAGAAATAGATACATTAATTAAAGTGCGAATTGACATTTTTCTTAATTAATTATATTAAAAGCATTTATTATAAAGTAATATCCCATAATAAATGAAATAACGAGTTTCATTACTGTTCCGGCGATAAAACCGACAAATGATCCTAATCCTGATTTTAAAGCTGTTTTATTGTCCTTTCCGCCAATAAGCTCTCCAAGAAAAGCCCCGATAAAAGGCCCGACGATTAAACCGATTGGCGGGAAGAAAATAATTCCGATGACCAATCCGATAGTTGCACCCCACATTCCTTTTTTTGACCCACCTAATTTTTTTGTTCCCCAAATCGGGACGATATAATCCAGTAGTGTCACGCCTGCTGTGATCAAAGCCCAAATAGCGAGAAACCTCGCTGTAAAGGGTGGAACTGTTTTGAGTTGCAGGATCAGGAGAGATGCCCAGCATAAAATTTGTCCGGGAATAACAGGTAAAACACAACCGATTATTCCGACTATCAGGACGATTAGTCCAATTATTACCCAAAGCAGATCAAGTTCCATTAATATTTGGTTTTGTGTTCCAGGTTAATCCATGTTTTAAAAACCTTTTCCGCTTCCACCTGCATTATTTGTTTCGAAGGTATTTTTCGGGAATTGACAGGAAGTTCGAATTCCCTGTAAATTTCCGAATCGTCGAATCCGGCGCTGGCAGCATCTTCACGGGTTGCAGCAAAAAATAGTTTTTTAGGGCGCGCCCAGTAAATAGCTCCCAGGCACATAGGGCATGGCTCGCAACTCGAATAAATCTCGCAGTTTTCCAACTGGAAGCTGCCTATATTGTTACATGCTTCCCTGATGGCATTAATTTCGGCATGAGCCGTGGGATCATTATTTGTAGTAACGGTATTTACGCCCTTACCAATTATTTTCCCGTCTTTTACAACTACAGCGCCAAATGGTCCGCCGTTTTTGAGTTTCAGGTTTTCTTTTGCCAGTTTAATGGCTTCCTGCATGAATTTTTTATTCTCTTTCATTTGCTTCGCAAATTTACCATTTTCCTTTTATTGTATGCGATTTTAACGCAATTTTTAATAACTGAAGAAATTTTGACCTGTGTATATTTACAGCTCCCAAGCTTTTAAGGTGTTCAGTTTCAGTTTGAGCATCAATAAATAGGAAATTCCATTTTTTGAATTTTTCAACAAGATAATAAAGCGCAACCTTTGATGCATCCCTCTGTTTGAAAAACATTGATTCGCCAAAGAATGCTTTTCCGAGAGAAATACCATAAAGCCCGCCCACTAATTTTCCTTCAAGATAAGTTTCAATGGAATGAGCGTATCCTTCCCTATGCAGGTCTAAATAGGCTTCCTGCATTTCTTTTGTGATCCACGTACCTCCCTGATCTTCTCGTGGTAATTTTGCGCAGTTTTCAATGACTTGCTTAAAATTGGTATCGAAAAGGACTTTATATTTTTTATTCCTGATTGTTTGTCTCATGCTTTTTGATACTTTAAAATTATCAGGAAATAACACCATCCTGGGATTGGGCGACCACCACATTATCGGATCACCTTCTGAATACCAGGGGAAAATACCGTTTGAATATGCAAGCAGTAACCTTTGTATGCTTAAATCACCACCCACTGCCAACAAACCGTGATCATCAGCAAGATTGGGATTAGGAAATAATAAGTTCTCATTTAAAACAAAAACAGGCAAGTCTTTATGATTTTAGATTTACGATTTTAGATTTACGATTTACGATTTTAGATTTTTTTAAGTCAAAAACATCAAATATCCTCAAATTCTTCTTCTTCCTCCCAGTCATATTTTTTTCGTTGGGGTCCGAGTTTCCTAAAGTACAATGCTAATATCACTCCAACTATCAATCCCCAAAAATGTGATTCAAATGATATATTTTTTTCAGGGTAAAAGTCAGGGAAAACACCCCATACCAAACTGCCATACAGAAATGTTACCAGCATGGTTATGGCAAGCAACCTTCCGTCTCTGCGAATAATCCCGCTAAGGAATAGAAATGAAGCAAGACCATATACCACTCCGGAAGCGCCTATATGGTATGCTTCTCTGGCTCCAAACCATACGCACAATCCGGTGATAAGATAAATCAGAATAAATATTTTAACGGCAATTTCTTTATAAAAATAGAATAAGCAACCTCCTAAAACTAACAATGGGATGGAATTTGCAAAAAGGTGTTTAAAGCCAGAATGAATCAATGGGCTGGTGATAATTCCGATAAGTCCCGTGCTTTTTAAGGGATAAATACCGAGAAAGCCAAATTCGATGTGAGTAACAATTTCACCGGCTTTAATCACCCAAAGCAGTATAACAAAAAGCAGGGGCGGGAAAAGGCTTTGCAAAATATTCTTTTTTTCCTGATTCATAGGCAGGTCTTCATCAAATGTTATTCCAATGCGAATTTAAGGATATTTTGGCAGAAGGAAGATAAATTGTTGAATGGTTGAAT
>JAIORT010000288.1 GCA_021107975.1 Bacteroidales bacterium
TCAGTTTAATGCAAATCCTGAAGACGAACCCGGAAGATTCCTTATTCATTTTGCAGATTTCGCAGCCTCAATTAAGGATAATAACCTGAATAATGAATCAATTCAAATTTATTCATATAAAAAAGATATTTACGTAAATTTTGCTGAGCGCACAGAAGGAGAAGTGGTTATTTATAGTTTATTAGGCAAGGAACTTTACCGTAAACATATTAAAGACCAGAACCTAAATAAGATCACCATAAATAATGCTTCGGGTTATCTTATTGTTAAATTTATTAATAATGATTTTTCTAAGACGCAAAAAGTATTTATAAGTAAATAATAAAAAAAGCCCTGTCGTTTGGCAGGGCTTTTTTATTTTTATCAATGTTTGACTCAAATTATATATATTCCTGAACTTCCAGTTCACCTTTCAGCACAAGGAAAGCATTTTCAGCAAGCGCTTCAAGATCATTAACACTGGGATATAACGCAAAATCAGCAATTTTCCCGACACGCTTATTAATATTTGCCAGGAATCGTTCGCTGTGGAAAATATTACCTGTAAGAATAATGGCATCCACTTCTCCCTCCAATACAGCATACATAGCTCCAACTTCTTTTGAAACCTGGTAAGCACAAGCATCTGAAATAAACAGAGCCTTCTCATCACCTTTTGCCATAAGTTCATTAATTTCTTGCATTTTGCCTGTTTTAAGGTAAGCTGCGTAACCCCCTTCTTTTGTTATCATTCTTAACATCTCTTCCTCAGAATATTTTCCACTGTATGCCAAACGTATTAAGTCACCTATAGGGACTGACCCTGTACGTTTTACTGAAAATGGCCCATCGCCATCAAACGCATTATTAACATCAACCACATTCCCTTTACAGTGTGCGGCAACAGAAATACCTCCCATTCCAATTGTAACCATTATAAGTTTCAGGTCTTCATATTTTTTATTCTGTGCCTTAGCATATTTTCTGGCAAAGAATTTTTGATTTAACGAATGGAAAATTGATTTTCTTGTAAAAAGCGGATGTCCGGAAATCCTGGCGATATCATCCATTTCATCAACAGAAACCGTGTCGGCAAGAACTGGTCTTGCATTTACTTCTTTTGCAATCTCATAAGCTATTAATCCACCGAGGTTTGTATGGTGTATTCCTTCAACTCCTGTTTTCAGGTCATTAACCATTTTTTCATTTACTTCATACACCCCGGCGTTCATAGGTTTTAATAAACCACCTCTTCCAACTATGATTTCTACCTGGTCCAATTCTACTTCATTATCACGCAATTCATTCATAATTAATTTCGTCCTGTAGTCTAATTGATCAATAACACAATCAAAACTATCCCTGTCTTCCTGTTTATGTTTAATCTTTTTCAGGAATAACAAACTGTTTCCTTTATAAAGCGCTACCTGGGTTGAAACCGTTTCAGGGTAAATTACAAGAATGTCTTTGTTAACCATGATTTATTAATTTTTTAATGACGGCAAATATATGTTTTCTACTTCATAAATCACTATTCTCCATTCACTATTCTTAAATCAATTCTACATATTCCTCCGATACTGCCCTCCGACACTAAACAATGTATTGGTTATTCGCCCGATAGAAGCGTACTTGGAGGCTTGCATCAATGCTTCAAATACATTTTCGTTATTAACGGCAATTGTTTTCATCTTGCTCAACCATTCTTCCGATTCTTTCTTATAAGTATTATGCAATTCATTAAGCATAGCTATCTGGTATTCTTTTTCTTTCGCGGTTGCTCTTATCACTTCGCACGGAATAATCGTGGGAGAACCTTTAGACGATAAAAAAGTATTTACTCCCATTATGGGCAGTTTTCCCGAGTGTTTCAGTTCTTCGTAATAAAGCGATTCTTCCTGTATCTTGCTACGCTGGTACATAGTTTCCATAGCTCCCAGCACACCTCCCCTTTCGGTCAGCCTGTCATATTCAGCTAAAACCGCCTCTTCAACAAGGTCGGTAAGCTCTTCAATTATGAATGAACCTTGTAACGGATTCTGATTCTTTGCCAAGCCCAATTCGTGGTTAATAATCAACTGTATTGCCATTGCTCTTCTTACCGACTCTTCGGTAGGAGTTGTAATTGCCTCATCGTAAGCGTTAGTGTGAAGAGAATTACAGTTATCATAAATAGCATACAAAGCCTGAAGTGTGGTACGGATGTCATTAAAGTCGATCTCCTGTGCATGAAGCGATCGCCCGGATGTCTGGATATGATATTTCAATTTTTGCGACCGTTCATTAGCGCCATATTTAAGCTTCATGGCTTTTGCCCAGATAAGCCTTGCCACACGACCCATAACCGAATACTCCGGATCAAGACCATTGGAGAAAAAGAATGACAAATTGGGAGCAAATGAATTTATATCCATTCCCCTGTATAAATAATATTCAACATAAGTAAATCCGTTTGCCAGTGTATATGCCAATTGAGAAATGGGATTGGCTCCGGCTTCGGCAATATGATAACCTGAAATGGAAACGGAATAAAAATTTCTTACGTTATTATCTGTAAAATATTGCTGAATGTCGCCCATCAGCTTCAGTGAAAAATCAATGGAGAAAATACAGGTGTTTTGCGCCTGGTCTTCTTTCAGAATATCCGCCTGAACAGTCCCTCTTACATTACAAAGAGTATCTGCTTTTATTTTTTCATAAACCTCTTTTGGCAGAACCATATCTCCTGTTATTCCAAGTAACATCAAACCTAAGCCGTCATTTCCCTCTGGTAATTCACCCTGGTACTGTGGTCGTTTTGTTCCTCTTTCTTTATAAAAATCTTTTATTTTCTTTTCCACCTCCTTTTCAAGTCCATTCTGACGGATATAAATTTCACATTGCTGGTCAATGGCAGCATTCATAAAATATCCCACCATTATTGGAGCCGGTCCGTTAATGGTCATCGAAACAGAAGTTTTAGGATCGATAAGATTAAAACCCGAATAAAGTTTTTTAGCATCATCCAGACAGGCAATTGAGACTCCTGAATTTCCTATTTTTCCGTAAATGTCAGGTCTGCGATCAGGGTCTTCACCATACAAGGTAACCGAATCGAAAGCAGTTGAAAGCCTTTTGGCAGGCATTCCAAGAGATACATAGTGAAAACGTTTGTTAGTCCTTTCAGGACCGCCTTCTCCGGCAAACATTCTTGTAGGGTCTTCGCCCTCGCGCTTAAACGGAAAAACACCGGCTGCAAAGGGAAATTCCCCGGGAACATTCTCACGCAGGTTCCATTTTAATATATCACCCCATGCTTTATAGGTAGGAAGCGATATTTTTGGAATTTGCAAATGAGAAAGCGATTCCGTATGTGTTGTCAACTTAAACTCCTTGTCTCTTACTTTAAAAACAAAATATCTGGCTTTATAAGATTTTATTTTATCATCCCACTTTTCTATGATTTCCCGGTTTCTTCCGTCGAGATTGAGTTCAGCTTTTTTATACTGATCTTCTAAAATATCAAGAGGCTGAAGATCCGGGTTATCCATTTCTTTTATAGTATTAATGGTTTCCCTGATGGCATAAAGCCTTTGCGCAACTTTTGCCTGATCCTCAGTCCATTTATTATAAATTCTTATTGTTTCCGATATTTCAGATAAATACCGGGTTCTGTTAGGAGGGATAATATATACTTTTTCAGATAGTTCTTCCTTATCATCCTCAATTTGAAGTTTAAAGTCAACACCTGTCTTTTCACTGATTTTATAAATCAAAGCCTTGAAAAGACGATTCACTCCCGGATCGTTGAATTGCGATGCAATAGTTCCGTAAACCGGCATATCGTCTGTATCCTTATCCCAGAACAGATGGTTTCTCTGGTATTGTTTTTTAACATCTCTCAAGGCATCCAAACCACCCCGTTTATCAAACTTATTAAGTGAGATAAGGTCGGCAAAGTCTAACATATCAATCTTTTCCAACTGTGTTGCCGCTCCGTATTCCGGGGTCATCACATAAAGGGTAATATCGCTGTGATCAACAATAGTGGTATCCGACTGACCAATACCTGAAGTTTCAAGGATTATGAGGTCGAAACCTGCAGCCTGTACAATAGTTTCGGCATCTTTTACATATTTCGACATTGACAGGTTCGATTGACGCGTTGCCAGCGAGCGCATATACACTCTTTCGTCGTTAATAGAATTCATCCTGATCCTGTCGCCAAGCAGTGCGCCTCCTGTTTTTCGTTTCGACGGGTCAACTGAGATAATAGCAATGGTTTTATCAGGAAATTCGGAAAGAAACCTCCTGACTATTTCATCCACCAATGAAGATTTCCCGGAGCCTCCTGTACCTGTTATACCAAGTACCGGCGATTTTTTTCGTTTCCTTTTATCATAAAGTTTATTTAGGATTTCACTTACACTATCACGGTTATTTTCGGCAGCAGAAATTAGTCTGGCAATAGAGTTGATGTCCTTTTTCTCAATATCTTCAACCTTAACCTTTATATTTTTTCCTGTCGGGAAATCAGATTTTTCCAGATGGTCATTGATCATCCCCTGCAATCCCATTTCCCTTCCGTCATCAGGCGAATAAATTCTTGCTATTCCGTAATCATGCAGTTCTTTTTGTTCATCAGGAAGAATGACACCCCCTCCGCCTCCGAATATTTTAATATGCCCGCATCCTTTTTCCTGCAAAAGGTCGTACATGTATTTGAAAAATTCTATATGCCCGCCCTGATATGAAGTTATGGCAATAGACTGGGCATCTTCCTGCTGTGCGCAATCCACAATTTCCCGTACCGAACGATTATGCCCGAGATGGATAACTTCAGCGCCGGTCGCCTGAATAATACGCCGCATAATATTAATAGCCGCATCATGCCCGTCGAATAATGACGCAGCAGTTACAATTCGTATATGATTTTTTGGTTTGTAAACTTCTTTTTTCTGCATGTTTAATATTTTAACTTTGTTGTATTCCTTCGGTTATCCCAAAACATAATAAGATCAATTTCTTTTTTTCTGGGTTTAACTCTATAAATTAATTTATTATGTGGTGTAATTGTACATTTTCTAACATTTTTCTTCTTTCTTGATACTTCAAACAGATTTGGATTCTCTTTAATTAATTCCAAAACATGTTCAACTTTTTCTATAAAGCTATGCATTTCTTTTACAGTCCAATATTCATACAAATAATCTAAAACTGAAAAATAAGTCTTTCTTGCTGTGGGTGTCCATCTAATTTGCATAGCTTAAATATTATACCTTTTCTTCACTTCTGCCATGATTTCTTCATGTGTAATAAGTTCTCCATCATCTGCTTCACTTATTCCTTGTTCTATTAATTTTTGTTCCTCTTCTGATAACTCATCAAACCAGTCTGTTTTTTCCGATTTATTAGTTAGTAACACCTTAACAGCTTGAAGTACATTATTATCGCTAATTCTATCAATCAAGCCATGTAGATCTGATTTTAACTCTATTGTATCCATTTGAATATTTTTATGACAAAGTTACAATTTTAATAAATAATCAGATTGCAAGTTAGTGATAACTTTCAAAAAATGATTGAAAATTCCGTTTCAACCTTTCAGGTTCCAACCGCACAGGCTTTCTTCAACTTGAAAGGTTTGTCGCCACCAAAACCTTTCAGGTTGAGCGCCGGCCTGCGGGGTCAGAAAACCTGAAAGGTTGAAAAATGCTTTGCTGATATCATTAAAGGCTTGAGAGCTTTTCAACCTTTCAAGTCCCAACCGCACGGGCTTGCTTCGACTTGAAAGGTTTGCGTCACCAAAACCTTTCAGGTTGAGCACCGGACGGTGGGCAAGAAAACCTGAAAGGTTGAAAAATGCTTTGCTGATATCATAAAGGCTTGAGAGCT
>JAIORT010000786.1 GCA_021107975.1 Bacteroidales bacterium
ATATTAAAATCTATATCCAAGAAGAAAATAATATCTATTTGTTAATGAATTTAAATTTACACTATTTGACATACCATTAGCTCTTTCATATCGCAATTCGAAAGAATATTTCTTGAATTTACCCCCAACCCCTATAATAAATCCTTGTTCGTATTTCCGTGTATTCTGAAGAGCTTTTCCTTCTTTTATAGTACTATTTGTAGAATAAAATCGTGACTCTGTTTTTTCGTGATTAATTTCTGATATGGCAAAACCATTTGAAAGGCCTCCATTGATATATATAAATATTTTTTTAACAGGATATTTAAATCTTAATAAATTATTTAATTTGATGTATGTAAATCCAAATGTGGTGTTTATGATTGTATAATTATTCTCGCTTTCATAATTCATGTATTCGTCGTTTACTTTATATGTTGTATATATTAATTCATTATAAATTGACCATTTACCATGATTTCTGGGCAATATTAAATCACAAAACAAACCAAGAGATAAATTTATAGATAAAGGATAATTTGCATAAACAATTTCATAAAAATAATTAGATTTGAATTTCAATTCTGTCAATGACAATCCTCCTATTATGCCTGTTTCTATTGAAAGCTTATCTGTTTTTTTTTGATATTCTATTGACGATTTATTACATTCATAATAGTTTAAAAACAAATTAATTAAACTCTTTTCTGTGTAGTTTACATTTGAAATTTTTTCTCGTAGTGAAGGACAATCTTGAAAATATAAGATTAATTGACCTTTGTAGTTTTCATTCTTTACTATAATAGTATTTCCACTAACTTTTTTTAAATATTGTCTAAATATAAGTGTTTCAAATTCATTATCCATACCAATAAAAAAATGTTTTTTTCCTTTTTTATCTTTTAAGGAAAAAAGACTTTTTTCCCCATATATTAAAGTCTGTAAAAAAACAGTGTCAATCTTGTTTTGAGCGACGTTATAATAGGTTAAATCTTTTGTTTTAAAAGGACTTTCGTCAATTTCAACAATCCCACTCATATATATTTCATT
Source organism: Bacteroidales bacterium (assembly GCA_021107975.1). Lineage (GTDB taxonomy): Bacteria > Bacteroidota > Bacteroidia > Bacteroidales > JAADJA01 > JAADJA01. The sequence goes on from JAIORT010000786.1 coordinate 1,030, forward strand.
GGCAACGCAAAATTTAATAATATCAATTGGTGTATAAATAATTTCTTTGGCATAAAGATTAGTTTTAAATATTATCGATTCTGGATTTTTCTCCCAATTTCGATAATCAATTAGCCCTTTTATTGAATCTCCTTTTATATTTATAACATATCCAGGTTCAAAATTTTTCTGCGAAAAAGTACTATTGATAATAAATAAATTAATAATTAAAAAAATTGTGTAAAATTTAAATATTCTCATTTTCTTAGTTTATAATATACAACTCATTTATTTTCTGAATAAACTTCCGGTTCTTAAACCACATATCTACTATATTGGAATTTTATTCTATCAGCAAAAATAAAATAAAATTCCAGTATTAAAACCTAAAATCAGAGCTTTCCCCCCAACACAGCCGACTTCTTATACTTCTTCACATTCCCGTTCATGTCGAATGCTTCAAAATAGATTATGTAAATCCCGATGTTTGCTTTTTGGTTGTCTTCGGTTCTGCCGTCCCACGAAAATATTCCCTGGGTTGCAAGGAGGTTGTTCTGTACGAGATATTTTATAAGCCTGCCCTGTGAATCGTAAATGGTGATATTTGCTGTATATCCGGGAGCTTCAAACTTGTAATGAATATTTAAAACATCATTATAGCCATCGTTATCGGGTGAGAAAATTTCAGGTTCAACGGTAACAGGGTCTTCAATTTCTCCGAAATCGCTGAACTGGGAATTTTTATATGCAGGTGTTGCAAAACCAACCTCTTTTGATGCAGAGTGCCAGTTGGTTCTGTCTTCTGTCGGGCGATTGAAGTTTATCCTTTCCAAAGAAACACCATCAATGGAATTCAGTAAAGGATAGTGCATGTCTTCATCGTAAGTAAAAGCATCGATTATTTTCCCATCTTTACCTGAAAGTATTACGGTTCCTTCATCATTGTTATAATCAGGAAAAGAATTCATCTTTATAAAACCTTCAGGATTGGGGGTAATATACTGTTCTTTTACTTTTCCGGGATCTTTTGTCAGTACCGTGTAATCACCCGTAAACATCAATCCGCTTTCATCTGCCACCGATTTGTAAACAGTGTCGTTGGGTTCGAATTGATTTACATTTATTTCACCGAGAAGCAAATCTGCTAGGTCGATTATTTTTTCGGAATTGTTATAAATTTCCACAAAATCAACACCGTTATCAGCAGGATTAAACAGAACTTCATTTATAACAATTTCATTTTTATCTGCCGGTTCGTGAATACCAAACCGGAAACTGGAATTTGTTATAATTTCCAGACCAACACAATTATAAACAGGATTTTCAACATAGAGCGTATAAACCCTCCTTTTCTGCAAAGGGTTACTAAATGTTAGAATTACCTTATTAATATTCGAATCACTAAGTATTACACTTTCAGGATTGCCAACACTCTTATCAACATAATAATTTGTTTCCGAAAGTATGGATTCCCTATCCATTATTTGATTAAACGTAACTTCAAAGGTCTGATCATCAATGGCGATTACTTTTTTAATTTCCGGTTCTGATAAATTTTCAGCATTAACCGAATTGATGCTTCCCGGAGTTCCTCCTGCATCTGCATCAGCCGCTATCCAGTTGCCCTCTTCCAGGCATGGGTTGTTCGGATCAATCTGTTCTAATGACCAGCCTCCTTCAGCTTTTACTTCATCGCCATACCATTCATCTTTATAAGTAACCTGTGAAATAACAGTTCCTTCAGCGTTTTGTAATAAAATAGTTTTTCCCGAATCGGTTAAACCAAGACTTGAAAAACCAATAGATGGGGCGAACATACTAAAAAGCAGTGCCACTTCATCATCACAAAGGATCAAATAACCATTTGGCTTCAAAATAGTGTATGGGATGCTTTTTTCGGATGTCCCGATAATTAGTTTCCAGTCTTTTAAAGCAATGGTTGCCGAAGTTGTGTTGAAAATTTCAATATACTCATATTCAGGTAAGCCGACAGGAGGGTTGGGATCAGCCATAATTTCGTTGATAACCACATCATAAGGGTTTGCATCTAAAGGTAAAACAAAGGGTATTCCTGTGTTAAGCGGAATAAAATCACCAACACAGTTGAAAAGCGTATCTGTAATTGCTAAGTTATAATTTATACCGGTTTGAAGTTCAACAGATAAATTCAGGATTACAAAAGAGAAATCAATATCATCCATATTAAGGCTAACAGGATTTCCAATTCCGTTATCAATTGAATAAGCTCCGGGATTGACAAGAGACAAACTATCCATAAAATGATTGAATAGGAGTTTTATTGAAAATTCATCAATAACTTCTATCAGGGTAATTTCGGGTGAGGAATAAATGATATTATCAACAGAGTTACGTCTTCCCGGTGTGCCGCCTGCTTCGTCGGCAGAAGCTTTCCAGTTGTCGTTACCAATGCACGGATGGGTTGGATCTATTTGTTCGATTGACCAGCCTCCGTCCTGCTTTTCTTCATCCTTGTACCACTCCTCTGTGTAAAAAACTGCATGTATCAATATTCCCTGCGTATTTCTTAAAATAATAGTTCCTTCATTGTTTAAAGAAAATCCGGGCAAACCAATTACGGTCCCGTATTGTTCAAAATCAACGGTATCAGAAGTTTTAACAATTAGCAAGAAACTGTCGGGTTCAATAATTGCAGCAGGAAAAGCAATGGGATCGGCAGATTCTTTGGGTTTTAATGTCCAGTTCGTCAGGTTGAATGGATACTCAGTCCGGTTATAAAGTTCCAGGTAATCTGCTTCAGGTAAACTATCCGGAGCCGGATTCACATCAGCCATAATTTCATTGACAACAATATCAAAAGGATTCACAACAAAAGGCGGAACATATATAAAATTTATCGTATCGCTGTCCATTACATTACCCGAAAGGTCCTCCACATCGGAAATTGTTAAGGTATTATTTACTCCCGGAGAAAAATTCTGTTGAAATTCCAGATGTACAAGCGAGAAGTTGTTTTGGTCGCGTTCTGCATTAACAGGATTCCCAATACCGTTATTTACAAAATAATTTAAGATGTTTTCCGAAGAAGCCTGTTCCACAAATTCATTAAAATACACATCGGTTTGATTGGCAGAAATAATTTCAATAGTATTGATTTCAGGCGGAATAGTATCAATCACTATTTCGTTCACATAAAAATCATCGAAATAAAATTTAGAGGCATTGCTGGCAGTGTATTTACAAAAGATTCCAAAATAACCGGTTGTTGAATAGGTGTTATCTGCACAAGTTCCTTCAAACACAAAATTATAACCTCCCTCAACATCAGAAAACAATTCCCAGTTTCCTTCATTATCACGAGTTGCTTTTATCCGTAATACATTGGTTGAGGTGCCTGTATATGCAATGGTTCCGGGAATGATCTTTTTTAGTTCCGAACCTGTTTGTTTATAAAGGGCAATGCTGTCGTTCGATTCACCAACCTGAACAAAATAACCGTTTAGCTCCCCTTTTAAATCGGGTTGGTCAGAAACAAGATATATTCGCGCATTATTATTTACTGAAGTATTGAATGAAAGCTTGATCCAGAATCGCCACTCGGTGTTTTGAATAAGGGTATTTGGTAAATATAGCGTTGATGTATCAGAGTTTGATCCGTTTAATTGCAATGCAGGCTTCATTTCAGGGGGGATGGCGCTGGAATTTGTTATCTTAAATTCAGACGTATCGCCAAACCATTCAGGATTAACTATAAAATTTCCATCCGAAAAATCATCGAATACCTGTGCAAAAATTAAAGAAGGAAGTACAATAAGTAATATTATGAACTTTCGCATTTTAGATAATTTTTAACTTTCCTTTAACTGAAAATAATAAGGTTAAATAATGGGTAAATATACTATTTTTGTCGCTTTCTTTTAAAAAAGCAAAATATTTTTGAAGATTTATAAAGACATACGGGAATTTCAAGTTGTTAATTACGCAATAGTTACTGTCGGCACTTTTGATGGCTTGCACACCGGTCATCAGAAAATCATTAAAAAGATGACCGCGATTGCAAAAGAAAAAAAGGGTGAAACAATTGTTGTAACTTTCGATCCTCATCCCCGATTGGTTATTTATTCTAACAGCAAAAACCTGAAGTTTATCAATATCCAAAAACGTAAGTTTAAGATGTTAGAGCAGCTTGGCATCGATCATCTGATTATTATTCCCTTTACGAAAAAATTTGCCAGGACTTCGTCAGAAGATTTCATCAGAAAATATCTAATTGAGAAAATAAAAACCAGAAAACTGATAATCGGTTACGATCACCATTTTGGCAGTAACAGGGAAGGTAATTTTGAGAAGCTGTCGGGTTTAGGGAAAAAATATGGTTTTGAAGTAGTGGAGATTCCTGCTCAATATATCGAGAACATTCCTGTTAGCTCCACAAAGATCAGAAATGCATTGATAGAGGGAAATATTCGCAAAGCCAATGCCATGTTAGGTTACGAATATTCTATAACAGGTATTGTGGTTGAGGGTAATAAAATTGGCAGAATCATAGGATTTCCAACGGCAAATATTGAAATTGCAGATCATTTTAAATTAATAGCTGCCCGTGGAGTTTATGCCTGCAAAATTGAATGGAGAGGAAAGATTTATTATGGAATGGGCAACATCGGTATTCGCCCGACAATAGGCATTAACGGATTGGTTACTGAAGTTCATATTTTTGATTTCGATGAGGATATCTACGGTGAAGAGATCACTATCTATTTTATTGACAGAATAAGAGATGAGCGGAAGTTTGAGAGTTTGGATTACCTGAAGGAACAGCTTGCCAGGGACA
>JAIORT010000964.1 GCA_021107975.1 Bacteroidales bacterium
TATGATTTATGAAATTCTCATTCAAATCCTCGACATTAGAGACAGACACTAATTAGTTGTATTTACATTAACTAACAGAATTAATATAGAATGAATAGTAAGATCGAAGTTATTAGTTTAAACCAGGAAAATATTTCTCAATATCCACCTAAATGCTTTTTAAATCCAAAAAATGAAGGGTATCTAATAAAACTTGAGTGGATAAAAAAGCGTTTTTCTGAAGGTTTGAAGATTAAGCTATTATATTTTGAGAAAAAATGTATTGGTTTTATTGAATACATCCCGGGAGAGTATGTGTGGAGATCTGTTGACGCAATGGGATATATGTTCATACACTGTATATGGATTTCCCCAAACAAGCACAAAGAAAAAGGATATGGTTCACTCCTTGTAAAAGAATGCATTGATGATGCAAAGAAAGAAGGAAAATATGGTGTTGCCGTAATTACAAGTGGAGGTGCATTTATGGCAGGAAAAGATCTTTTTTTAAAAAATGGATTTGAGTCCATAGCTTCGGCAAAACCTTCCTTTGAATTGATGGTTAAAACCTTAAAGAAAGGACCTTTGCCAAAATTCAGGGATTGGGAAAAACAACTGAGCAAATATAAAGGACTGAATATTATCTATTCAAATCAATGTCCGTGGGTCGCCAGATTTATTAATGAGCTTGACGAAATTGTAAAGAAAAAAAAGCTGAAATTAAAAGTAACTGAATTAAAAAATGCAAAGCAAGCGCAAAACGCTCCTTCAATATATGGCGTGTTCAATTTAGTATATAATGGAAAACTTCTCGCAGACCATTATATTTCCAACACAAGATTTCTTAATATTCTTAATAAGGAATTAAAGTAGTATGAGTGAATCAAACCACACTAATGTTGATTAAAAAAAATACAGAGAAATATGTTATTAGACTTAGATTTTGAAAATTTCACATTCGGAGAAAGGGGAAAACAAATCGTTAATGAATAAGTCACTTTTTGCCGTAAATACTACATTTATTTCATTTCTTCTGATCTTGCAATCTATTGCAATGTCTCAAACCGGAGATAAGGAATTCGACAGGGATTACATTGTTACCATCATGCATAAAGTTAATGATTATCAGCAAGAACACGTGGGATGGTTGCCCGATCGTAACTGGAAACGTGCTACGTATTACACCGGAGTAATGGCGTTTTATAAAGCTACCGGAGATAGTAATTTGCTGAACCAGGCTATTAACTGGGCAAAGAAGCATGACTGGCAGGTTGGCAACGAGTGGTTATATCCCGCTAACAGACTGACGTGTGTACAAACTTATCTTGAAATATTCTTCATCAGGCACGACAGCACTATGATAATTAGTGCAAGAAAGTATATGGATTCGAGGTTGTTACTCACTGAACCTGCGTATATGCGCGGATGGTTTTATATTGATGCGCTCTACGTCGGTCCTCCTGCGTTTGTTATGATGAGCCGGGCAACCGAAGATGATAAATATATTACTTATATAAACAGAGTCTTTTGGGAGGTGGCAAACCAACTTTATGACAAGGAGGAAGGACTCTTTTATCGGGATAGTGATGCACGGTTTAAGGAAAAAAGTAAAAATGGCAGGAAGGTGCTTTGGTCGCGCGGCAATGGTTGGGTTATGGCAAGTTTACCACGTATTTTAACCTATCTTCCTAAAGACAACCAATATTATAAACAGTACGAAGATTTGCTTCGGACTATGGCAGCATCGCTGGCAAAACGGCAAGGCGAAGATGGCTTATGGCGGGCGAACTTAGGCGACAAAGACGATTACCCTATGCCTGAATCAAGCGGAACCGGCTTCTTCACTTATGCTATTGCCTGGGGTATAAACAATGGTGTGCTTGACCCAACGGTATATAGCCCCGTTGTCAGTAAAGCGTGGAAAGGCTTGTGTAATATAGTGGATGACCAGGGAAAGGTTTGTTGGGGGCAGCTTGTCGGTCGCGAGCCTGAGGAAGTTAAACAGGAACATTCACATGAATATGTAACGGGTGCTTTTCTGTTAGCAGGAAGTGAGATGTTGAAATTCAATCGATAATCCAGCACGTGCGGGATTATCAAAAGAAACAGGTTATTTCTTACCTTAAATTCGCAGGTAAAATACTTAAAATTTATGAAACCGCAAGGAACGCTAAGGAATCGCAATGAGCGCGAGGTTTAAGGTCTTAATGAAAACCCTGCACATTTCAGTTTGTAACTGAAATGTAAAACAGACATTTACAATTTGTAATTGTAAAACATCATGCTACACAACAATATAAGCAATTTTAAAAATATGCCTTTTGTTTCGGATTACAAATCCAATCGTCGGTTTTCCCTTGAAGCTACAAACTTCAAGAGTCAAGGAATTTAAAACAACTCCAACGGATTTATTTTGATAAATTCTTTCCATGATAAACCGGTGTTGCTTATTAATATAAGTTTATGTGGATTGAATTTCTTTTTAAAGGCATTCATTCCGGTTGTTATTTGTTTATAACCGCTTTTAACTTCGATACCGATAGTTTTACCTCTTTTCTCAATTACAAAATCTACTTCCTGATTTCTGTCTCTCCAATAGTAAACATTAAATTTGCTTTGCTTCGAAAAATTAATAAGATGAGAGCCAACTGCTGCTTCAACAAACCTTCCCCATAATTTCGGCTGCATGATAATATTTTCAAAAGTATTATCTGAAAGGGCAGACATCAAAGCCGTATTTTGCACCTGTAATTTAGGGCTTGAAGATTTTTGCCTTACCTTTTCCAAAGTATATTTTTCCAAACCGCTTACAAGTCCGGCGCTATCCAATAAATTTAGATAATGCGATAGTGTAGTTGTATTTCCAGCATCATGTAATTGACCTAACATTTTTGTATATGAAAGTATCTGACCTGAATAAAAACAGCTTAATTCGAACAGCCGTTTCAACAGTGCAGGCTTATCAATACGGGTAAGTTGAAAGATATCTTTTGATATTGTCGTTTCAATCAAAGAATGTAAAATATAATCTTTCCATCGGTCTTCATTACCTATCAATACTGCCGCCCCAGGATAACTTCCAAACCAAACATATTGCTCTTCGGTAAAGCCAAAAGCCTCATGCATTTCCTGAAAAGACCAGTGTACTAAAGGTATTACCTCAAACCTGCCGGTTAACGATTGTGGTTTTCCCAACCTGTCTCGGCCCTAAAATCACCTGGATGAATTTCCTTGTTTCTTTCACCCTGGTTTTAAGTGTCTGAAGTTTAGCTCTTTTAAACATCATTAACGTTTTACTCAACATCCTGAGTAATTTTACTCAGCACATCTATTATTTTTACGTAATATACTGAGCAAATATACAAATATTATAATAACAATTTTTGGTGGATACTGAAAATAAACTTTTTGAATTGGTCTTAAAATTCTATAAATTCTCATCAAAATATATCCGAATCTTTTCATACAGGTGCATCCGGTCTTTTCCTCTCACATTATGCGGATGACCGGGATAGACGAAATAATCCACTTGTATGCCTTCGTCCACGCATTTCTTTATGAAGGACAGGCTGTTTTGCCAGACTACGGTCGGGTCCATGGTGCCGTTAATGATGAGTAATTTGCCTTCGAGTTGATCAACGTAATTTAACAAGGAAGCATTTTTATATCCTTCGGGATTAGTTTCGGGTGTATCCATATAGCGTTCGCCATACATCACCTCGTAATACTTCCAGTCAATAACAGGACCACCGGCACAAGCTACTTTGAAAACGCCTGGATTTTTCAGCATCATCGAAATGGTTAAAAAACCTCCGTAGCTCCAGCCGTCAACACCAATTCTTTCAGGGTCAACATAATCAAGCGATTTTAAATATTCCACGCCTTTCATCTGGTCGGCAACTTCTAAAGTTCCAAGATTTCTGAAAATAGCCTGTTCAAATTTCAATCCTCTGTTAGCCGTACCATGATTATCCATAGTAAATACAACATAACCCTGCTGCGCCATATAGTTCAGGAAAATACCTGCTCCGCCTAGCCAGGTATCTTTTACTAATTGAGAATGAGGTCCGCCGTAAACATAAATAAAAACAGGATATTTTTTGGAGGAATCAAAATCAGCAGGTTTGATCAGGCGGCAATACAAATCCGACCCGTCATCAGCTTTAACTGTGAAGATGGACATTTTACCTAAATTATAGTCTTTCAACGGTTTTTCATCTTTTAATAAAACCTGTAAAACTTTGCCTTTTGAGTTCAGCAATTCATATTCCCTTGCCACATCAGTATTGCTAAAAATATCAATTATATACTCTCCTGAATTACTTACTATTGCGCGATGAGTTCCATGGTCGGGACTTATGCGAGTAATTTTCCCTGATTTTATTTCAACAGAATAGATATTTTGCTCCAGCGGACTTTCTTTTGTCGCCAGGAAATACACATATCTTTCTTTAATATCGGTTCCCAATAAACCGGTAACCACCCAATCTCCTTTTGTTAACTGCTTTATCAATTCTCCATTGGTATTATACAAATACAGGTGCTGATATCCATCTCTTCTGCTGAACCAGATAAACTGACCCAGTTTTGATTCAAGAAAATGAAGTGGGTGCCTGGGTTCAATATATTTTTTTTGTTTTTCCTCAAACAAAGTCAGCACGAGATCACCTGTTGCAACATCATACTTGTTCAGCTTCAGGTGGTTTTGATCGCGATTAAGTAAAACAACATAAATGAATTTCTCCGAAGGATCCCATGTAATGCTGGTTAGGTAATGATCTTTAGGTTCACCTGTTTTAAGAAATAAAGTTTCACGTGTTTTCATATTGAAAACGCCAAGTGTTACCTCGTGGCTTGTTTTTCCTGCCATCGGATATTTAGTATTTTTCACTTCAGCTATACTCGGCTCAATGTCAACCAACGGATAATCCGTTACCATTGTCTCGTCTTTCCGGTAAAAAGCAAGGTAATGCCCCTTAGGCGACCAGAATGTTCCGGTATTAATTCCAAACTCAACCCTGTGAACAGTTTGTCCGTTTACGATCTCTTTGTTTTTATCATCAGTAACTTGTATTTGCTCGCTTTTAAGAGCTACATACAGATTATTATCTATGACATAAGCAATTGCATAAGATTCATCGCAAACATCTATTTTTTTCCCCGTTTTTTCATAATTATTAAGCAATATCAGGTTCTTAGAGATAACATCAAACAGAAAAAGTTTTTGTTTAAAGGTAAACCAGAAATTATAATCTTCAACAAAATTAATTCGCGGAAAACGTTTAATGGAATCAACGCCTAAATCGGTTAATCCGGCATTTATATCATCAAGGCTAACAATTGTATCTCTGAGTTCATCGGCAGATTTGCCCTTCACAAGCTTGTTATCTGCCACATAGACAAAATTGTTGCTTTTACCCATCCATTGCAACTGGCTCAGTCTTTTAGGCAATATATCAAGATTCATGTAAACTACATCCTGAAGGGTAAGTTGCTTGTCTTGTGCAAAAACAAAGACTGAAAGGGAAAAGAGAATTGCAAAAAACTGTAATTTTCTATATCTTATCATATTAAAATGTTTTGAATTTGAAAAATGCAAAATAAGATAAAAAACAGCGGAGAATAAAGTTAAAAGGGAAAATAATTACAGCAATACGTAAATCGAGAATAGTAAAATAATACTAAACTTATTTGAGTCCAGTCTAAAAACTCATTTCACGCAAAGATCGGAAAGTTTTAATGCAATCCCGATATATATCAGCGATTTTTAAGCTATATTTAATTTTATAAACATACAACATAAATAACTGAA
>JAIORT010000586.1 GCA_021107975.1 Bacteroidales bacterium
AATATTCCGCAATGATTTTACGTATATTCCCGCATAAAAATTGGGTATTTTCCCTGATTTTTTTTCCATTTCATGTGTTTAAATTTGTATCGTGAATTAAATTTTAGGATTATGTACCGGGTTCCTAAGTTTCTCGGTAAATCTTTTGCGGAATCCGGTTATGCTTGCTTATCAAATGTTGCGTCAGATATTAGTTCGGCAGGCATAGAAAATTCAGGTCTGCTGCCCGGCAGACCTGATTTCTTTTGGTATAAGTTATTATTATTTCGTATTTTTGCACACTGGTAGTTTAGATAATATATAATGAAAAATTATCTGCGTAAAGGTTTTTATTTCAGTATTCCTGTTTTGGTGTGGTTTCTTTTTATTTTTATAATCGATCCTTATGAGTTTATTGATATTTCTCATGTAATAAATGATGGCGTAAAAATAGAAGTGCTTAACCGGCATGATGAATCTTCGCCACGGGGAAACATGTTGTGGAAAATAATACATTTTGGAAGAAAGCCGGTAAAAAATATTTTAATCGGCGACTCACAAGGTAAACATATGAAGGAATCTTTAATTAAAGAAATAAGTGGGAAAGATTTTTATAATTTTTGTGTACCAGGAGCCAGCTATGAAACAATAATTAAAATATTTTGGTTTGCTGCTGAAAAGACAAAACTTGAAAGTGTTTATTTCCAGGTAGGATTTATGAATTATAATGCCGTTCGTTCGTATTGCCTTTATCATTTTGCCCAGGATTATATTGATAAACCTTATTTGTATTTTACTACAAAAGAGATTTTTTTTGACTCGTTCTTTAACTTGTTATATCAAACGACTAAAAACCCAAAAATAGTTGAAAACTCGTATGTGCATGAGGAAATTGAAGTTCTGGATAAAATTGCTTCTAAACGTTTGGAACTTTTCTTTAGTGATTATATCTACCCTCAAGATTTTTATGATGAATTAAAACGAATTGCAGATTATTGTAAAGAAAATGATATTGAACTTAAATTTATAATCCTTCCGATTTACGAAGGCACCCATGAGTATTTAGATAGACACGATCTTACAGATATGGAAAAAAAGTTTAAAGATGATATAAAATCTCTCGGTTATACTTACGATTTTGATGTTCCGGGCGAAACGACCAGGAATAGGAAGAATTTTATAGATTATTTCCATCCGAGGGATAATATTATCGATGAATTAACAAAAGAAATCTGGAGACAAAATAACAATTAGGCACTTAGGGTGCAACTTTTACCAACATGTTGTTCAAATTGAATATTGTCTAAGCAATCATTAGAATATTGTTGCGGGTTGTGAAATGAAACCCGTAACCTGTAACAGTCAATTAATTCCCACCAAAGGTGGTTTTAGTTCGACACTTGTTTTGAAATAAAATAGTATCTTTCTTTGGGAATAAAATCGTAAATCAGATTGCGGCTCTTAATGCGATAATAAAATTTCTTCCCGGCGCAACAATACCCGAAGAATAAGGGCGGTAGCGGTAATCGAGGATGTTTTCGATACCGATGTTAATTTGCAATTGCTTTATAATTTGATAGTATCCTTTAATATTCAGCGTAAACCAGATAGGGGAGTATGGATTCCCGTTTTTATCTTTCGCGTACATATAAGGTTTATCCCTTTCGGAAGGAGCTAAGTTAGAATAGCTGATCTCTCCATTATAATTTGCATAAATCTCCACTTTAATTTTGGTTGCGGTATATGAAAAAGTTGTATTCCCAAACAAAGGAGATACATGCCTCAACGGTTCTTTCTCATCATCTTCACCTTTTATGTAAGTCATGTTAGTTTTAAATCCGATTTTTTCGGTTAAATCAGCCATAAAAGTGAAACTGCCTCCATAAATCCAGCCTTTACCTGCATTAACTACTGCCTGTACTTTGCTCATTACTCCATCGTACATAATTGAATCCTTGCCATTAAAAGTAAAATCCCGCCTGACCATAACATCTATCAGATATGTGTAAAATATTGTCAGCTCAAATTTTGCTTTTTTATTAAAGCTTTTAATAACACCAAAGTCAATATTATAAGCATATTCGGGTTTCAGGTTTTTATTTGGGACAACTACATTTTCGGGTTCCGAATCAAATACCTTGGCAATATCATCAATATTAGGCGCTCTGAATCCCGATGAAAGATTGGTATTTAATTGCCATTTATCCGATGGGCGGTACACTAATCCGAGGCTTCCGTTTATTGCACCGGTATTAAGCTTGATCTTGTCGTAAGGAAATGGATAAAATGTTTTATCCTCAAAGAGTGATTTAAGCAAAACATAGCTTGCCCGTATTCCTGCCTGGAGGGTGATTTTGTCGGTAAGATTGGATTTTATATTTCCATAAGCGGCAATTGTAGAATAATCACTTCCCCCGTCAGGGTAACGGGTTGATGTTTTACCGGTTTCCTTTGTTATTATATTTTTTGTTTCGGCAACCGATTTTACTCTGTTATAAAATCCCTCAATGCCGTAAAAGATTGTAGTTCTATTTGAAAGCTTTTTATCAAGGTCAAAATTCAGTGTAAAAATATTCACCTTTTCAGTTCTTGATCTTAGAATATCTTTCCCGAATTTTCTGTCGTGGCGGCTTTCTTCCACATTCTGGTATGCCAGAATAATTCTCGCATCATCAAACAGCTTATTCGAATCGGAAATGCCAATGTTAAAGTTATGCATCATCCAGTTTTGAGGCCCGTAATACCACTCAGCGTATTTAAGTGTGTCATTCTTGTCATCCTTGTATTGGATGAGGCGGTCATATCGCGGGATATTTGATGTTGTTGAAAAATGAAAAGCATAATTGAGACTAAGCGTCTTAGATGGTTTATAAATGAACTTTTGCATTAAATTCCATTGGTTATAGCCAGAAAACTTCTGTACATCCGGATCGGAGTTCTTTATCATTTTGTCATTGCTGCCGATTCTTTCAACATAATCGAATCGCTGATAATCCGGGTGTTTTATTGATCCCATTTTTAAGTCATCAAAATCGCTAAAAGAAAATGATGTAAGTGAACCCCATTTTTTTTGCCCAAAGTTAAAGTCAACATGCGTTGTTTTTTCATTATCTGCTGTTGAATAACGAGCCAGGGCTTTTACAGAATACATAGGTGTATCGCCATAACTAAGTTTTACCGACTGTGTATGAAAGTCCATTACTCCACCTAATGCATCGCTTCCGTAAATAATAGACCCCGGACCAAAGATTACCTCTGCATTTTCAATAATATTTGGATCTAATGAAATTATATTCTGCAAATTACCACTCCTGTAGATTGCATTGTTCATTCTAACGCCATCAACTACTAACAATACCGAATTAGCGGCAAATCCTCTTATCATTGGACTACCTCCGCCAAGCTGGCTTTTCTGGATATAAACCTCATTGGAAGTATTAAGCAAATCTGCCGTAGTTTGTGGATTGTAATATTCTATTTCCTTAACTTTAATAATTGATATTTTATTCGGAACTTCTTCGCGTTTTTGTTCCCATTTACTCACCGACACAACCACTTCGCTTAAATTTACAGTACTTTCAGTTAATCTTACTATAAATTTCAACTTTACAACTTCATTAAATGGTAAGATCATATTCTGGTATGAAGGGTGCTGGAAAAAGAGTGTATCGTTTTGATCGAAGACGCTGATATCGGCTTGTCCGATTGTGTTTGTTAAGGCTGTTTTGGTATGATCAAGATTAAAAATTGCAACATTTTCAATAGATTGCAGATTTGAAATATCTACAACTTTAATGGTTTGCGCCTGTAAGCTTTTTAAAAGAAGAAATAAAACTAATATGATTGAGGTTCGGATCAAGCTTGTAATTTTAAGGCGCAAATGTATAAATATTTAAATGGATTGTTTAAAAAATTTAATCTTAAATTTGCTACAATAATTATGCTGGATTCTGGTCATTTATTATTCCTGACCCGTCCCGAAGTTTTGGGATTAGACTCTTTATATTTTATCTCGATTCTAAACTCTCAACCTTAAACTGTTAAAGTATGACACAACAAATAAATCCAAATGAATTTCTGGAAAAGTTTGATGGAATACCTGTAATTGATGTAAGATCGCCGAAAGAGTTTTTGCAGGGACATATTCCAGATGCGATCAATCTTCCCTTATTTGATGATGAGGAACGAAAGAAAGTTGGCACTCTATATAAAAAATCGGGGAAAGAAGCTTCATTGCTGTTGAGTTTGGATATCGTCGGTCCAAAAATGTCATATTTTGTAAAAACCGCAAGGAAATTATCTCCTGATCGGGAAATTTTAATTCATTGCTGGAGGGGTGGTATGCGGAGTGCGAGTATGGCATGGCTTTTTGAAACGGCAGATTTCAAAGTATCCGTTTTAAACGGAGGGTATAAGGCATACCGAAAATATATCAGGCAAAAAATAGGGGAGGAAGCGAATCTCATTGTAGTAGGTGGTAAAACGGGATGCGGGAAATCGGAGATTTTATATTACCTAACTAAAGCAGGAGAGCAGGTTTTAGACCTTGAAAACATTGCACATCATAAAGGGTCGGCGTTTGGCGATCTGGGGCAGGAAAACCAACCCACCAATGAACAGTTTGAAAATAATTTGTTCCAAGCCTGGCAAAAACTGGATTTGAATCTTCCTGTTTGGATTGAAGATGAAAGCAGAGGAATAGGAACAGTTAGTATTCCCGAACCGTTGTATAATAAAATACGCCAGAGCATTGTTATTTTCCTTGATGTTGAAAAAGAAATTCGGATCACCAGGCTTGTGAAAGAGTATGCCTTGTTTGATCCGGCACTGTTGGAGGATGCTATTTTGCGGATCAACAAGAAACTTGGAGGATTAAATACAAAACTGGCAATTGAAGCATTGTTTAATAAAGATTTTAATACGGCAGCTTCCATTTTATTAACGTATTATGATAAGGCATATTTAAAGGGCTTATCAATGAGAGAGCAGGAAAAGGTGTTTAATCTGGAATTAAAAGAGGATAATCCTGCTTTAAATACACAATTGGTTGTTGAATATGCCCGTAAAATTTTATAATGCCAATAGAAACAAGGTTGAAATGTTTTATTGTACTTTGTTTCTTAATTCTATATTTTTATTAATTTTGTATTATGGAAACTATCATAATTAAGACAGATAATGCTGAAAACGCAAATCTTTTAGTAAATTTTCTGAAGAACCTGCAGTATGTAAAATCTATCATTTTAAAGAAAAGGGAGGAAAGCAATAACAAACCCTTAACGGATGAAGAATGGATAAAACCTGGCAGGCTGGCTAACAAAGAAGAAATTAAAGCACTTATTTACAAATCTGAAAAAAGCCCCACATTGACAGTTGAGGAATCAAAAGATCACGCGTATAAACTCATTGATAAATGGCACAAAGAATCGAAGTGATTTTTAGGCGCTCTGCTTCAGAAGATATTGCCAATATATCTTATTACATTACTACAAAAGGATACCCTGAGAATGCGAAGCGATTTGTCGACAAGCTTCATAAATTTGGAGAATCACTAGGGATTTTTCCTGAAAAATATACGATTTGTAGACATAAGCAATTTGCCAGGAAAAATTTTCATTGTGCCGTATTTGATAAAAATTATGTATTTGTGTATAAAATTGAAACTGCTCGTATTGTAATTTATAATGTTATTCATACCAAACGCTTAACTTGATAAAAATAAATTTTGTATTATTTTTAACAATCTCTTAATCGTTTCGTAACAATTCATGTCAAACAATGAAACCGATTTATTTAGATTACAACG
>JAIORT010000068.1 GCA_021107975.1 Bacteroidales bacterium
ATTTTGGTAACTTTGTAAAAAAGCACGAATACATTAATTTGAAAAGAAAGCCCAACATATTAGTTTGTCCGTTGGATTGGGGAATAGGTCATGCAACGAGATGCGTTCCTGTTATAAACGAATTAATCAGGCAAAATGCAAATGTTATTATCGGGGCTGATAACCGACCTCTAGCTTTCTTAAAAAATGAATTTCCCGATTTGCAATTTGAAAAATTTCCCGGTTACAATTTTAGTTATCCCGGAAAAGGTAATATGGCTCTAAAGATGTTCTTTCTGGCTCCTGGGATTATTAAAGGGATCAAAAAAGAAAATAAATATTTAAAAGAACTAATCAGAAAGTTAAAAATTGATGCGGTGATTTCTGATAATCGCTTTGGATTATGGACGGAAGATATACCATGTGTGTTTATGACCCATCAAATAATGATAAAAACACCTAACAAATTGAAATTCCTTGAACCGGTTCTTTATAAAATTAACAAGTTTTATATTTCAAAATTCAATGAATGTTGGATACCCGATTTTGAAGGCGAATTAAACCTTTCCGGTGAGCTTTCACATAAAAAACCTTTACCTGCAAATTCGTGTTATATCGGACCATTATCAAGGTTTGCTAATAAACAAACTGAAAATTCCGTATCTGAACCAACAGAGCATTTCAAATATGATTTAATGGTAATGCTTTCAGGGCCTGAACCTCAAAGGACTATTCTGGAAAACAGAATTTTGGAAGAATTAAAAGACACAGACCTTAAAGCCATTGTTGTAAGCGGAAAACCTGAGATGATTGAAGAACATAATCTGAACAACAATATTAAGGTTTTTTCACATCTCGAAAGCAAAACACTGAAACAATGTATTATTGATTCAAAGGTTATTCTGTCGCGACCGGGTTATTCAACTATTATGGATTTGGCAGCCTTAGGGAAAAAGGCAATTTTTATCCCTACTCCCGGACAAACCGAGCAGGAATACCTTGCGGATTATTTTTATAAAAAAAAGATTTATTTCAAAATGGATCAGAAAGAATTTGACTTAAAGGTGGCATTAAAAAATGTTGAAAAGTATAATGGGTTGGATCATACTTACGAATTATCTGTCCTTAAGTTAAGGATTCAAAACCTGTTTTCGATGGTTAGTTTTAAAAGATAAAAGTAAAAAGTTTATCCGGGAAATATCTGAGTCGCTTTAAATCCGTAAAATATTTTAGGCACTTTTGTCATTTTAGTCATTCTAATCATTCCTTTCGTATATTTGTCGCTTAAATTAATTTCCTTATGATTATATCTGCAATTACCTGGAATGTTGACCCTGAAATATTCAGGATTGGCAGCTTTGCTATCAGGTGGTATGGTTTGTTGTTTGCGTTGGGGTTTGTGTTTGGTTATATCATTATGGGTAGTATTTTTAAAAAAGAAAAGATACCCCAGAAACTGTTAGATACCTTAACTATGTATATGGTTATTGGTACGGTTGCCGGTGCGCGGTTGGGTCATTGTTTATTTTATGAACCTGAGTTTTACCTGAGTCATCCGCTCAATATCCTTAAAATATGGGAAGGCGGGCTTGCAAGTCATGGCGCTGCTGTCGGAATAATAATTGCCTTGTATTTTTTTTCGCGTAAGGCGAAAAAATCTTTTTTGTGGATAATTGACAGGGTTGTTATTGTTGTTGCCCTTGCCGGTTTTTTTATCAGAATGGGCAACCTGATGAATTCGGAAATTTATGGTGTTGAAACAAGTTTGCCATGGGGATTTATCTTTGTAAGATGGGGTGAAACCGTTCCTAAGCATCCTACACAGATTTATGAAGCTCTTTCGTATTTATTGATTTTTGTATTGCTATATGCAATATACCAAAGAAAAGGAATCAAATTAAAGGATGGATATATTTTCGGTTTGTTTTTAATATTACTTTTCTCAGCAAGATTTTTAATAGAATTTATTAAAGAACCCCAGGTTGGCTTCGAAGATAACATGGCACTAAATATGGGGCAATTGCTTAGTATTCCGTTTGTTTTACTTGGAATTGTAATTCTGATATGGTCGAAGAAGCAAAAGAAAAGTAATATTTAACACCTGAACACATTACCACTTTTTATAACTTTTATCTTATGTCTTATTCAATTAACTCTAACTGTTCCCTGAAAACACTGTCAATCTTATTGTACAGTTCAGTTTGTTTATTCGTACGTGCCATCATCGCCAATCTTTGCAAAATTCCAAGCGACTGGTTGTAATCCGTTTCGTAATACTTGGCTAATCGTTTATTAAGGCGATTATAATATTCAATATTCTGATTGTAAATTTCGAATATCCTTTCGGTAATGGCATTTCCTTTTTCCATTTCACCTGCTTCATAATAGATATCTGCAAACGGGATCATAAACATATCGTAGGGTATCTTTTCATCAGGGAACATTTCGAAGCAACGGTCTAATAAGGCAACCGCCGAATCTTTTTTACCTTCCTGAATCAGGGATTCTGCGATTCTCATAAAATTTTGTTTAGGCATAATGCTGTTTCGGCAACTTTCCCTGTCAATAGTAACTTTCGGATCGTTCAGGTTTCCCCACTTGCATTTATTCATCAGGATATCGTAAGATGCATCACCATCAACACCTCCTACTCCTTTAATGAAATTCCCGGCTTTTACAGGCATAAATTTATAAACGAAGCCATTAAGGTGACAGTATTTTCCAATGTCGAGAACTTTACTGACGGAACTGGGATTGGCAAAATATATTGGTCTTTCCCAGTTGTTTGTGGCGATAATGTCTAACAGCATCAAATCATTTTTGTATAAATAGCTTTGCCTGACTTCCCAGTCTATTTCAGGAACAATTTTATCAGCCATGTCAGGAGGCACGATACCATGATTTACAACTGTTGCCGAATCAACAGTGATTTTTAATTTTTTAGTAGGAGCGTAGTTAATTTTTTCACCACCCATTAGAGGCAGTTTAGTCCTCTCGTCATCGTTTGCAATGAAATCAATAATCTGTTTAAGTTCTACATGACCCTTTATATTCCTGTCATAAAATGGTATAGCATTGTTTACGCCATTCTGATATTGGTCATGAGAAAGAGTGAAAGGCAAAGGTTCTGACTCATAAGCTTTATTCATCATCTGGTGAATATACCAGTACCCTGACGCAAGCATAAAGTTCACAACCCGTACATCCGTTCTTATTCCCTCTACTTCCTGTGCATACCAAAGCGGGAAAGTATCGTTATCCCCGTTGGTTACTAGTATGGCATTGGGTTCACATGAATTAAGATAATTAGCGGCAAAATCGCGTGTAGCATATTTCCCCGAACGATTATGGTCGTCCCAACCTTCTTTTGCCATAATACCCGGAACAAGTAACAGTGTAATAAATGTTACTGCAATAGCTGAAATTTTCAGATTCGATTTTTTACTGAGAGCATCGTAAAGTGCCATTACTCCCAAGCCTATCCACATAGCAAAAGCATAGAATGAGGCGGCATAAGCATAATCGCGTTCACGCGGTTGATATGGATATTGATTCAGATAAACAACAGTGGCAATGCCTGTCATCAGAAATAACAACGAAACGATAAGCGTGTCTTTTTTTCTTTTATTCAGATGATAGAAAAACCCGATTAAACCCAGCAGGAAAGGCAGCATATAAAATTTATTATGAGCCGGGTTTTTCATACTATCAGGAAGATTGTCCTGCGGACCGAGACCGAGTATATGTTCATCGAACCAATTGATACCCGTCAGCCAGTTACCGTGTTCAATTTCACCCTGGCTTTCAATGTCATTTTGCCTGCCTGAAAAATTCCACATAAAATACCTGAAATACATGTGCCCTACCTGGTATGTAAAGAAAAACCTGAGATTTTCCCCAAATGTGGGTTTATTCCTGATTTCGGTTGTTCCATCTCCTTTCTCAACCTCAACAGGAATACCCTTTATTTTCCCGTATTGTTTGTACATGCTGATATGACTGGGTTTCTGGCTGCTCCACATTCTTGGGAAAATTGTTGTAAATCTTGAGTCAAATACCGGTATTGTGCTTTCACGTTTATCAGTAATGATATATTTACCTGCTTTTCTATCTTTCACGTAAATAGGGGTTCCGTCCTTTGCATCAACTGTCGGGGCATTATAATATTGTCCGTAAGAAATCGGCCAGTCACCATATTGTTCCCTTCCTAAGTACGAAATCAGGCTAATGGCATCCTCCGGATTATTTTCATCAATGGGTGGATTGGCATTGGAACGAATAATGATTAAAAAAAATGAAGAGTAGCCTATCAGGATAAAAGTGAGGCTAAGCAGCATAGTATTGGCAATAACGTTATGTCTGCGCCTGGTAATCCTCAACCCCCAAACGATTAATCCGATTAAAAGAATAAAATAAAAAGCTGTTCCTGTATTAAAAGGTAAACCAAAGGAATTAACAAAAGTTATTTCAAATAAGCTGGAAAGTTTAACTATCCATGATATTATTCCTTTCATAATAAGCCCTAACAGAAATAGTGAAATAACTACTGTAATAATAATCCCTTTTGCCGAAGGTTTGTATTTTTTAAAATAATAAACAAAAGCAATAGCCGGAATAGCTAACAAATTAAGCAAATGCACTCCAATGGAAAGACCGATAAGATAGGCGATTAATATGATCCAGCGGTTTGCATGGTTTTTATCTGCCTCCTGTTCCCATCGCAGAATAGCCCAGAAAACAATTGCCGTAAACAATGATGACATTGCATAAACCTCGCCTTCAACGGCTGAGAACCAGAAAGAATCGGAAAAAGTATAAGCCAAAGCTCCAACAACACCGCTTCCTAATATTGCATACATTTTACCTTCGGTTATTTCACCGCTTTTAAGAGCAACTTTTTTTGCAAGGTATGTAATCGTCCAGAACAGGAAAAGAATAGTAAAGCTGCTGCTGAGCACCGACATTAAATTAACCATCAGGGCGACTTTGGTTACATCGCCAAAAGCAAACAGTGAAAAAAATCTGCCTAATATCTGAAAGAAAGGAGCACCGGGAGGATGCCCTACTTGTAACTTATAAGCAGTTGCTATGTATTCACCGCAGTCCCACCAACTGGCGGTTGGCTCTACCGTGAGGAAATAAACGATTGTGGCTATGGCAAAAACGATCCAGCCGGTAACGAGGTTTAGTTTTTTATATGAATCCATTGAATAACAGGGTTAATTAAAATTTGATGGCGAAATTAAGCATTTTCAGTTCATTATTATTTTGTTGTAAAAATTTATTAACGAAAATTAACATCGGTTGAAAACAAAAAAATTGAAAGTATTTTTTTGCATGGAATAAAATATTTTATAATTTTGCACTCCTTAAAACAAATCGTTCTTAAATTGATTAAAATCTGAAATCAAAAATCGTAAATCTAAAATGATTCTGTCCCATGGTGTAAAGGTAGCACTACTGATTTTGGTTCAGTCAGTCTAGGTTCGAATCCTGGTGGGACAACAAAAAAACCCCGCTCAATTGAGCGGGGTTTTTTATTTGGATAATATTTGCGAAGAGGTGTTTGCTGTTTACTTCCTTCAGACTCTTCCAGGTTTTCCTCTTGCCCTTTCGAATTAGAGCGTTAGCATTATATGGTTGCTAATCCAAAAAAGCCCGGTGAGATTTAATTTAGATACCGATAACTGATTTTTTGCTGCCGATAACTTTTTTTTTATTGCAAATATCAAATTTATCTATATCTTAGTAACCTCTTTTTTGCCATAACTTATTATTA
>JAIORT010000898.1 GCA_021107975.1 Bacteroidales bacterium
ATACGAATTTGGAACATCATAAATTCCGAGTTTGTGCAAAACCTGCCAGTGCCAGTCGGTTAAAGGGCAATAGCCTATTCCGTAAAAAATACCGAGAATAAACCATGAAGCTCCGGTTAATAAAAGAGTGATAAGATTCAGTCTTCTTGTGGGTTTCCATATCCAGCCGAATAGATTGAATATTATTAAAGCCGTATGAAAAACTACAAAAAATGTATCTAAAAATTTATACATGTATATTGCTATTAAATTTTATGTAAAGTTAAGGAAAATGTTTGAAGACTTTATGAAGATGTTATTTGGAGGGAAAGAGGCAGAGGAGGTGTTGCAGGGGTGTGAGATTATATGATTATTTTTCTTTTATTGTTTATCAAAGATTCATTACTTTTGTATTAATTATGCCGGTCATTCTTAGAATAAAAGGATTTAAGTTCTATTTCTATAGCAACGAAGGGGAGGAGCCGATGCATATTCATGTTAATAAAGCTGAAAATAATGGCAAAATATGGTTAGAACCACAAATACAAGTTGAATATTTTTACGGTTTTAAAAGTAAGGAAATTAAAGAAATAATGGATATAATTATAAAAAATATTGATAAAATTAAGACAAGTTGGAATGAACACTTTAAACAAATATAAAGCAAAAGACCCCATTGATATTTTGATTTTTGAAAAAGGGTTAAGAATTAAAAATATAATTATTGACAAAGACCTTGATCTAATAGCAATTATTCTTAATACAGGAAAAATTCTTGAATGTAAAATTTCTAATTATCCCAAATTAAGAGCTGCAACAAAAGATCAACTAAATTCCTGGCAATTAATTAGCGAAGGTATTGGCGTTTCATGGGAAGAATTAAATGAAGATTTATCAGTAAAAGGATTTATTAAAACCTCTGCACTAAATACTATGTTGCGGGATTTACAAAATAATTATAAAGAATTAGCAGTCTGAATTAGTTTCTAATGCGAAAAAAAGTTGATTTTCTCGTTATCGGTTCCGGCATTGCCGGCTTAAGCTATGCCCTTAAAGTAGCGGATCATGGTAAGGTTTGTATTGTTACTAAAGACAAAGCCGAAGAAACAGCCACCAAATATGCACAAGGCGGAATTGCAGCCGTAATGTACTCGCCCGATACTTATGAAAAGCACATCCGGGATACTATGGTCGCAGGCGACGACCTGAGCGATGAGAGCATCGTAAGGCTTACCATTACCGAATCAACAGAAAGAGTAAAAGAGCTTATTAAGTGGGGCGCCCATTTCGACAAGACAAAAACCGGCAGATATGACCTCGGTAAAGAAGGTGGACATTCGGAATACAGGGTATTGCATCACAAAGACAACACCGGTCATGAGATTATCCGTGCTTTGCTTAAAAAGGCAAAAGAACACCCGAATATCGAAATACTTGAAGATTATTTTACTATTGACTTACTTTCGCAGCACCATTTGGGCATTGGCGTTTCCAGGGGTATGCCCGATATTCAATGTTATGGCGCCTATGTTTTATGCCCTGAAACAGGGGAAGTGATTACCCTGCTGGCAAAAACAACTTTGCTTGCTACGGGCGGAACAGGTAACGTTTACAGTACAACAACCAACCCCGAAATTGCTACTGGCGATGGTACAGCAATGGCGTATCGCATAAAAGCAACTATTGAGAATATGGAATTCATTCAGTTCCATCCTACTTCACTTTACAATCCGAACGAAAAGCCGTCATTTCTTATCACCGAAGCGTTGCGTGGCTTTGGGGCAGTATTAAAAACAAAAGAGGGAGAGGAATTTATGCGTAAATACGATGAACGCGAATCACTGGCTTCCCGCGATATTGTAGCACGAGCTATTGATACTGAAATGAAGCTTAGTGGCGATGACTATGTTTGCCTTGATTGCCGCCACATTGACAAAAACGACCTGATAGAACATTTTCCGACTATTTATGCCAGATGCCTGAGCATTGGTATTGACATTACAAAAGACATGATACCGGTAGTTCCGGCAGCTCATTACCAGTGTGGAGGCATCAAAGTTGACGAATACGGAAGAAGCACTGTAAGGAATCTTTATGCAACCGGTGAATGTGCCTCAACGGGATTGCATGGAGCAAACAGGTTAGCCTCCAATTCACTCCTTGAATCGGCTGTCTTCTCTCACAGAGCAGCAATGGACGCTGCCGGTAAAATAAAATCAATTGAGTTTTGTGAGCATATCCCCGACTGGGATGCGGAAGGACTTGTACTTAATGAAGAAATGATACTGATTACCCAAACTACGAAAGAGTTACAGTCCATCATGTCGAACTATGTAGGTATCGTCCGCTCTAACCTGCGACTGAAAAGAGCTTTGGACAGGCTGGAAATCATTTTCCGGGAAACTGAGGATTTATATCAAAAATCTATTATCAGCGTTGAGATATGTGAATTAAGAAACATGATCAACATAGCTTACATGGTTATCAAAATGGCACAATTGCGCAAGGAAAGCAGGGGCTTGCATTATTCCATCGACTATCCTGAGAAAGCTCCGATAAAGATGAATTCGAGAAGGTAAAGAATGTGAAATTGAAAAACCAAATGCCAACGAATATTGAAATTTGGTTTTGCAGTATGCCAATCATTTCCTCACTTTTTTCCTATTTGATTAACAACTCATTAATTTATCCCATTTCGCCACAGATTTTTGCCTTTTCATTCAATAAGTCCTGTAACTATTGACTTCTGCAATTTGAGGACTTAATTTTGCCCCACAGTTTCAATTATTATTAATTTTTAAAAACAAATTACATTATGAAAAAATCAAGTTTATTAATCTGGGTTTTGGCAGTAGCTTTTTTAAGCTTTTTTGTATCATGCTCTAAGGATGATGATGAACCCGAACCACAGCAACAAACACCAACTTTTACAACAAAAACAGTTGCAGTACCCGACGCTATGATGCAGTCGTCAGATGATGGGGCACAGGAAACGGTTGGGTTTATTAATTTAGCAAACAGCTTTACAGGTCTTGCTAATTCTTTTGTGCCTCCACAAAAATGTGCTCCTTACAAATCAACCAATGACGGACCACCCTGGGTTTACACCTGGGAAATTATCGAAGGAGCAGACCAATATACGGTAACGCTAACCATTTCACAAACTTCATCCGGTTATGAATGGGATATGGTTATAAGCGGTACTATAGATGGTATTGTTGTAAGCAACTTTCTTTTCATGCATGGCGAGCAGTCAAATGATGGTAAAAACGGATTATTTAGATTGTATGATTTAGAGACAGGTGAAATATGTATGTATGTTACCTGGAATACCGATGATAATGGTGTGTATTATGTAACCTTTGAAATTCCGGAGGATGTTAAAATCGACATTACTTCAAATCCTGATGGTTCCGGTGTTGTTGAGGTTTATGAATGGGAAAACGGGGATTATCACCTTGTCTGGAAAGCTGAATGGACATCGGATGGACATGGAGAATGGTGGGAGTATGATAACGGAGTTCTGGTTGAGCACGGTACATGGTAATGAGTTTGGTTTTATTATTAAAGAAATTTTTACCATAAGAAATCATACTAAACATCTATAAGAATTAAATTCTGCCTATCGGTAGAATTTAATTCTTATGGTAAGTTCCCCAAAAAAAATCGGGACAGGCGATATAACCTAAAAAAATCAAAGCATAACCACATGAAAACCTGTTTAGTTGTTTATGTATTTACAATCATTTGTCAATTAGGACTTTTTTCACAAAACGTCCCCAATGGAGGATTTGAGGAGTGGGAGCTTAACACTTATCAGGCGTATGAACCGGCAGGATGGGAAACACAAAATGAAACCGGTCTCTATTACATAGAAAAAGCTACCGGACATTCAGGTTCTTATTCGGCAAAACTCAGCATCGTTTGGGATAATGTTATTAAATCTTTTACAGGCGCATCTCTTTCAACAGAAGAAAATTTCACGGTAACAAGCCGCTATCAAACCCTTTCGGGTTTCTATAAAGGAAACTCAAACGATACTGATACTTTAAAAATAACTGTCAGAATGTATTCAAAAGACAAGCCTGTTGGTTTTGGCTCTTGTTTTATTGCAAATGCAAACAAAGAATGGAAGCAATTTGTTTTACAAATAGAATATAATTCCGATGAAATACCCGATAAAGCAAGTATTTCAATATTCATAGCAACCGAAGGAGACAATCATTATCAGGCAGTTTACTACATTGATGACTTGCTATTGACAAGTATAATAAAATATGTATATGGCGATGTCGGCAATTTTGCCCTAAGAACTAATGATAAAACAGAATATAAAAATAAAATTCAAATATTAATAACTTAGAATAAGGAGGAAACATGAAAGCTTTAAAAAAATTCAGAATTTATTTTATGATGTGTATTCTCGGCATGTTGATTATTAATAGTTGTGAAAAAACTGAAGAAGATGAAGTAATTCCTGAGTTTGGTTTATTAATAACCGAAACAAATGATAGTACTATTGTAATTGAAGATGGCAATACAGACACCTATACCATAGCCCTGAAAAGCCAGCCAGAGGCAAACGTAACCATAACAATTAGTCCGGATTTGCAAACAACCGTTTCCAAAAGCGAAATAATATTTACACCAAACGACTGGAATGTGGCTAAGGTAATTACAGTTGAAGCAGTAAATGATACAATCCCTGAAAATTATCATACAGGTGATATTTCACATGTGTCAGCAAGTACCGATGAATCTTATAATGGAATTAATTTCAATTTCACGGTAGATATCATTGATAACGAATTTCACCTGATTATTTCAGGATCACGAACCGGACATTATTGTATCGTTGATCCGTATAGTGGTGCAGACCTTGCCGAACCGAAACCTGAAGTACACTACGTAGGCCAGTTATGTATGGGGTATTTAAGTCATAAAGCTATTATTTTAAGCCCCCCGGGATCAGGAACTGGAATCGCTGTTATTTACAGTTGCGATGCACTGACCGGTGAAAATGTATTTCAGATTGTTTCTGAAGATGACTGGTGGGTCATGAACATTGATGGTTCACCGGTTGCTCCAAAAATTGCTTTTGCAGCCAAAGATGCCATCGATTGGAATTTACATATTCATTCAATCAATGAAGATGCAACGGGATATTCTCAACTGACTTTTCATGAAGAGGGTGTAGAATGCCCAACAAAAGTTTCAACCAAATTAATAGCTGCT
The DNA here is from genome assembly GCA_021107975.1 of Bacteroidales bacterium. GTDB lineage: Bacteria > Bacteroidota > Bacteroidia > Bacteroidales > JAADJA01 > JAADJA01. Next base: position 5,215 of record JAIORT010000898.1, read on the forward strand.
GACTATCCGGCATGGTCTCCGGATGGTTCTGAAATTGCCTTTTCCGGTCATCTGAGGGAAATTAATACAAATTATGCGCATTCAGCAATAATGATCATGGACAATGATGGCGGAAATAAAACTGTATTGTACAGTGAACCTGTTGAAGAACCATGGTACCGCGACATTTGCTGGACTAAAGACGGACAATTCCTTATCTTCAGTGTGGCAGAAGGAAGTATCAGAGCTGTTAAAGTCCTGCACATTGGCACTAAAACCGTTACCGATATTCATTCTCAAATGGAAGTTGGAGGTTTGGGTGTTCAGAATCACTGGACCTCACCCATCGAAAACAAGATTGTGTATATGCTTATATCGCCCGGAGGCAGTGACTTATATATCATAAATTTCCAAACATCAGGAAGCAATTTTACAATTACAGGCGGACCAACAAAATTAACGGATGAACTGGCTGTTGGTCATGGATACCAGCAACCTGTCTGGGCGCACTGGGATGGAAATTAATATTTAAAACCAT
>JAIORT010000147.1 GCA_021107975.1 Bacteroidales bacterium
CTATACAGGTATTGGTACTTCTTTATTTTGACTATTTTTATTGCGCTTCTAATCGCATTTTTATTTAACAAATATACAAAATCGGTATATGAAGTAGATACAACAGTGCTTGTTAAAGAAGACAATTCCGCACCTGACGCCCAGGCTTTACTTGGTTTTGGCTTCAGGGGCAATCAGCAAAATGTTGTAAATGAGATTGGGAAACTTAAATCTTATACATTGGTTAACCAGGCAGTAAGAGAATTGAATATGGAGTTATCATATTTTAAGGAAGATAATTTTATAACCAGTGAGTTATATAAGGACAATCCGTTTAAAGTCGTTTTCGATACGCTCCATCTTCAGCCGGTGAATGTAAAATTCAAATTATCCATCCTTTCCAATAAAAATTATACGCTTGAAGCAGAAGGAAATGAAGCAAAGTTGTATGATTATGAAAAATTTGAAATTTATAAGGATGAAGATCCAACCAAACAAGTTTTTATAAGTATTGACAGCACTTTCGGATTCGGGCAATACATTTATAATGATAGTTACCGTTTCAAAATAGTTTTAAATAAACTATACAATCCTGAAATTCATGATAACAAAAATTATTATTTTGTTTTTAATGATGTTGATCAACTTACCATGCGTTTCCGGTCTTTTGAAATAGAACCCATTGAAGAAGAGGCTTCAATCATTAAAATAACTTTAAAAGGAAATAGCGTTGAAAAATCAGTTGATTTTCTCAATAAATTAACAGAGGTCTATTTAAGAAGGAATTTGGATCAGAAAAACAGAGCTGCAGAAAATACTATTGTATTTATTGATTCCCAGTTAAAAGAAATTTCTGATTCACTTAACCTTGCAGAACAAAACTTACAGGATTTCAGAACCACTAAGCAAGTCATGGATTTGGATTTTCAAGCTGCCCAGGTTTTTGAACAACTTAAAGAACTGGAACAGGAAAAAGCCCATCTTGGTCTAAAATCCAAGTATTATGAAACATTAAAAGACTATATCATAAAAAATATGGACTTAGATGATGTTTTAATTATTCCCACTACTATGGGAATAGAGGATCCTTTGCTAAACGAACTTACCTCAGAATTATCAAAATTGTATTCGGAGAAAGAAGAAAAGCTATATTTTTCAAAATCTTCAAATCCGATGATTCAGGCACTTAATCAAAAAATCGAATTAACGGAAGCTACTTTATTAGAAAACACCAGCAACATAATAAATACTTCTAATATAGCAATAAAAGATATTGACAGGCAGATATCCGACTTAGAGGGCAGGATAAGTCAATTACCTGCTATTCAAAGACAATATCTGGGAATTGAAAGGAAGTTCAAGTTAAGTGATGAAATGTTTACATACCTGCAGGAAAGGCGCTCTGAAGCACAAATTACAAAAGCATCTAATGAACCTGATAATGAAATTATTGATATTGCCAGAGACCTGGGAGGTTCACCGGTATTTCCTAAAAAAAGTATGAATTATATGATTGCGATTGTACTTGGGTTAGTTTTGCCTGTGGTATATATTATGGGTAAAGATTACTTTAATGATAAGATCATCGAAAGGAAAGACATTGAAAAGATTACCGATTTCCCGATTTTAGGGCATATTATTCACAGCAATAAGGATACCCAGGCAGTAGTTGCCGAATCACCTAAGTCTTCCATTGCAGAATCATTCCGGTCAGTCAGGACAAATTTGCAGTTTATTGCAAAGGGAAAAGATAAACAAACCGTTTTGATTACTTCTGATATGGTAGCTGCGGGTAAGACTTTCTGTGCTATTAACCTGGCTACCATTTTTGCTTTATACGGAAAAAAATCTTTATTAATTGGATTTGATTTGCGTAAACCTAAGATATATAAGGATTTCGGTTTATCCAATACCGAAGGGGTAAGTTCATTCCTTATTAATAAAAGCAAACTTGAAGATATTATCCAGGCTTCACCGATTGATAATCTGGATATCATTATGGCAGGACCTGTGCCTCCAAATCCTTCTGAGCTTATTGCTTCGGATAAAACCGATGAGTTGTTTACCAGGTTGAAAGAAGTTTATGATTATATTGTTATTGACTCTCCTCCGGTTGGCTTGGTTACCGATGCTTTCCTGCTAATGAAATATACCGATGCAAACTTATTTATTGTAAGACAAAACTATACTAATAAAAAGGTATTTGGTTCCATTATGGGCGACATTGAAAAAAGAGGCCTTCCAAATGTTAGTATCCTGGTTAATGATGTTAAATTAACTAAAAATTCTTATGGCTACGGCTACGGCTATGGTTACGGCTACGGCTACGGTTATGGTTATGGTTACGGTTATGGCTACGGTTACGGCTATGGTTACGGTTATTATTCAGATGATAAGGAACAAGAGAAAAGCTCTACAATAAAAAGAATTTTTAAGAATACATAGATTATCTCTCTACAATAAACCAGGGATTTATCAGGGATTTAGTGTTATAGGTTATTTCTTTTTGTGTATTATAATTTATAAGTTTACCTTTTGCATATTTAACTATTGCATGACCGGCAGCAATATCCCATTCCATTGTTGGTGCAAATCTTGGATAAATATTTGCTTTACCTTCTGCAACCATACATATTTTTAAAGAACTGCCCCTTGAAAGTACTTCTATATTACCATGTTTTTTTCTTAGCTGATTAATAAAATTTTCTGTTTCCTTCGTCATATGTGATTTGCTGCCTACTACCGTATATATATTTTTGATGTTTTTTAGCGGTAAATTATTCCCCATTGAAAGGTAATCATTTAATGAAAAGTCTTTCCCTGTATCAGTAATATTTTCGATTTTAACAGAGCCGGTTAAACTGCTTGCAAAATAAAGACTCTTTTGAACAGGAACATAAATTACACCCAATACTGGTTTTTTTCTTTTTATCAATGCTATATTTATTGTAAACTCCCCGTTGCGCTTTATAAATTCTTTAGTGCCGTCTAAGGGATCAACAATCCAGAAAGATTCCCATTTTTTTCTGGCCTCATAAGGAATAAATTTTCCCTCCTCGCTTAAGATTGGTATTTGTGTTTTATCAAGATAAGAATGTATTATTTCATTCGACAGGGTGTCGGCTATAGTTAAGGGAGATTTATCATCTTTATAGCTAATATCAAACTCATCTTTATAGATTTTGCAAACCTCTTCACCTGCATCAATCGAAGCATCAATTGCTGTTTTTAATAATTTTTTAATTTCCATAATTTTTTAATAGATATAATAAAAGTATAAAATTGCGACGGTTACAAACATATAAATAAAAGTAAGAGGTAATCCGATTTTTATATAATCTTTAAAAGAATATCCACCCGGGCCATATACCATTAAATTAGTCTGGTAACCAATTGGTGTAATAAAATTAGCTGCAGCAGCAAAAGCAACAATTAAAATAAAAGGGGTTGTCGGCAATCCTAAATTTATAGCAGCAGTTACTGAAATAGGAAAAATAATAGCAGCAGCAGCTTTATTTGTAATATAAGAAGCTAACAAATTTGTTATTAAAAATATACCAAAAAGTAATCCCAGAGGACCAAAAGGTTTAAAGACCGAAATAATAAAATTAGCAATAATATCAGCCATCCCTGTTTTAATCATGGCGGTTCCAATAGCAAGCGATAAAACAATGATTATTGCTAAATTATAATCAATGCTTTTCGGAATGTCTTTTGGTGAAGCAATTTTTAATAACAGGATAATTATCATTAATATCATTAATGCCATAAAAAGGGAAATGACGCCTATGGCAGAAAGAAAAATAGCGGCTGCCACACCACCGAATAAGGTTATGCTTTTATATAACTTTAATTTTCTGAACTCTCTGATCTTTGAAATAAGATAAAAATCATGTGTGTCATACGATCTTTTTGCAAAGTCATCACCGGCTAATAATAACAGAACATCACCCGCTTTTAATTTTACCGCTCCTATTTTTCCCGGTATTCGTTCACCGTTTCTGTGAACAGCAAGGATAGCAGCATCATATTTTCCCCTGAATCCTGTTTGTCTGACAGTTTTGGTTATAAGGGTTGAATTATGAGAAACAACAATTTCCAATACCTCTGTGTGTGGCTTTTTTACAAACATCCCTACCTGCGTCAAGGCAAGGCCTGTATCTGAGTTGATCATTTCGGCAATAGATTCGGTATCTCCGGCAAAAACCAGAATGTCTTCTTCCTGCATTATTTCAGATGGCGAAACTGCAGACAGACGCTGCTCACCCCTTGTGATTTCAACAAGGAATGCTCCTTTAAGATTTCTTAAACCGGCTCCTTCTATTGTTTTTCCTATTAATTTTGAGCTTGATCTTATTTGAGCTTCAACAAGATATTCCCGCGATTTGGTTGAGAAATCCGCAATCACATCTTTTCGGTCAGGTAATAGTTTGTTACCGAATAATATCAGATAAATTGATCCCAGAATAATCATTGGCAATCCAACGATTGTAAAATCAAATAATTCCAAAGGTTTAAGTCCCGGAACAATTAATTGATCAGTAACCAATCCATTTACAATCAGATTTGTTGATGTGCCGATCAATGTTGCACAACCACCTAAAATGGCAGCATAAGACAGAGGTATCAATAATTTGCTGGGCTTTATATTATTTCTTTTACTCCAGTTGTGAACATAAGGCATCATAATAGCAACCAGGGGAGTATTATTAAGAAAGGCAGAAAAACCGGAAACAACCACTATCATTTTTATTAAAAACCCCCTGTAACTTTTGGTTTTTCTGAAGACTTTATCGAAAAGCCCGTCAATAATATCTGTCTTCCGGATGATATCTCCTAATAACAAAAGCAGAATAATAACTGCTATTTGCTCGTTAGCCATTCCACTGAGGATTTCTTTTGGTGTTAGAATACCGAAAAACCCTAAAACAATTACTCCGATGAGAAAAGTAAAAGCAGGTCCGATTATCTCAGTATAAAGAGAAATAATTATGAAAGCTAATACTATTGATATAATTAGAAGATCCAAAATAATTTTTTTATTTCTTTACAACAGCAAACTTTATATATTTAAATAGTGTATAAAAGATAATTCAGACAATTATAGTATATTTCGGGTAATTAAAAATTATCTAAATTTGCGCTTCAAAATTAAACAAATCATATTGATATTTAAGAAATGAAGAAACAAGACAATAATATTTTTCCTGTTTTTCACAAAATAATTCAAAGAAAGGATAAAGAAAAACTCTTAAACCAAAAGTCCAAAGTTATATGGCTAACCGGTCTTTCCGGTGCAGGTAAAACTACTGTTGCCAAACATTTGGATGATGAATTATATAAAAGAGGATTTGTAACACAGATACTTGATGGCGACAACATCCGTTCAGGTATCAATAATAATCTTACTTTTTCGGAAGATGACCGATATGAAAATATAAGGCGGATTGCCGAAGTCTCAAAACTTTTCCTTAATTGCGGCATAATTGCAATTAATAGCTTCATTAGTCCTACTGAGGAAATCAGAGAAATGGCAATGGATATTGTGGGGAAGGAAAATTTCATTGAAGTTTTTATCAACGCTCCGATTGAAGTCTGTGAGAAAAGGGATATAAAAGGACTATATGCCAAAGCAAGGCGCGGAGAAATTAAGGATTTTACCGGGATAGATTCACCTTTTGAAATTCCCGAACATGCAGATATTGAAGTCAGAACAGATATTCAAACGGTAGAAGAGTCGGTT
>JAIORT010000588.1 GCA_021107975.1 Bacteroidales bacterium
CCACCCAGAATTCCACCGTGAAAGTCCTGGGCACTTAATGCAAAGCCAAGAAACATAAATATCGGAATCAGCAAAAACTTAATCTTAATCATATCATTTTTTTTATTGGGTGTAAAGATAGAAAGAAATGACTTACTTAATCCTTCTTTTCCAAATTTGAGGATTGCGGCTTGTATGGAAAATTGAAACTACTTTGATATTCTTATCCTGTACAAAATAATAAATTACAAATGGAAACTTCCTAACAACAAAACGTCTGATATCTTTATGTGCTTTTTGGAAATAAAATGGATTCTCACTAATAGTAGTTAAACCATAATCTATTTGTTGAAAAAAACTGTTTGCTATTTTGGTACTTTCGAGAGAATAAAAACTGAATGCATTACCAAAATCATTTTCCGCTTCATTTGATAACTCAATCTCAAATGACTTTTTCATATTTTCCTTTTATATTCTCCCAACTTTTAAAACTAACTTTACCATCTTCAATTCTTTTTAATCTTTCATCTAACAAATCCCGATGCTCTTTTGGAAGCTGTGTTTCTTCTTTTTCCAAATCAATAATTTCTACGTAATCGAATGACTGAAGTAGCTCAACGATAAACTCAAGCTTTTTTCGCTTTTTTAAATTAATTGTAATCTCCATATTACTATTATATATAGTTTTCATACAAAATTAAACAATATTTTTCTTATGAAAAAAATTAAAAACAACATGTCCTTTTACTTTTCCAATAGCTCCCTGCAATTCTTCCAGCGAAGCCTTTTTAATGTTTTTCACCGATTTGAATTTCAGAAGTAGTTTTTGAGCGTAAGAATATCCAATACCGTCAATTTCCGTCAGAACTGATTTTACGGTTCCTTTTTCCATTCGTTTTCTGTGATGTGTAATTCCAAACCTATGGGCTTCATCGCGCAAATGCTGAATGATTTTAAGTGTTTCCGATTTTTTATCCAAATAAAGAGGCAGTGAATCTTCAGGATAATATATTTCTTCTAATTTCTTTGCTATTCCAATAATTGAAACCTTTCCTCTCAAACCAAGTCTATCAAGACTTTTTAAAGCCGAACTCAACTGACCCTTACCCCCATCAATTACAATTAGCTGTGGTAAAGGCTTTTCTTCATCCAATAATCTTTTGTACCTCCTGTAAATGATCTCCTCCATTGATGCAAAGTCATTGGGTCCTTCAACAGTTTTAATATTGAAATGCCGGTATTCTTTTTTCTCGGGCTTGCCGTTTTTAAAGCAAACCATAGCAGCAACCGGATAATCACCCTGTATGTTCGAATTATCGAAACACTCGATATATCTTGGTTCTTCTTTCATTCGCAGGTCTTTCATCATACAAGCCATGATGCGCCTTGTGTGTCGTTCGGGATCGACAAGCTCAAGCTGTTTCTCTTTCTCAATCCTGTAATATTTGCAGTTCCTTTCCGATAATTCGAGCAAATGTTTTTTATCACCTCTTTTCGGAACAGTAAATAAAACTCCCGGAAGCTCCGTTGGCAAAGGAAAAGGAATTAGGACTTCAGTGGCATTGCTTTCAAAACGTTCCCTGAGTTGTAATATGGCAAGCGTGAGCAATTCTTCCGGTGTTTCATCCAGCTTCTTCTTTAGTTCTACCGTATGCGATTGAATAATCGCTCCATTAACTACTTTAACAAAATTTACATAACCCGATTCATCGTTAGTGATGATTGAAAAAACATCCACATTCTCAATCCTGGGATTGACAACAGTGGACTTACTTTGATACCGTTCCAGTAGTTCGATTTTTTCCTTAATCACCTGTGCTTTCTCAAATTCCAAACCTTCGGCATATTGTTTCATCAAATCCTCTAACTGTTGAATTACCGAATATATATTTCCTTTAATTATTTCTTTGATCTCAACAATAGTACTTTCATAGTCTTCTTTTGCCTGCAATCCTTCGCATGGTCCTTTACAATTTCCAATATGATATTCAAGGCAGACTTTGAGTTTCTTTTTCAGTATATTTTCCTCTGTGAGCTTTAATTTACATGTTCGCAACTGATACAACTGCCTGATTAGGTCGAGTAGCGTATTCATCATTCTTACCGATGCATAAGGCCCGAAATACTGTGAACCGTCTTTCATAATATACCTTGTAGAAAATATACGCGGAAACGGTTCATTTTTAATGCATATCCAGGGGAATGTTTTATCATCCTTTAAATGAACATTGTATCGGGGCTGGTATTTTTTTATCAGGTTATTTTCCAATAAAAGAGCATCTACTTCAGTATCTACAACTATATGATCTATATCGGCAATTTTCCTTACAAGTAGTTTCAATTTACCACTAAAGCCGCTTTCTTTGTTGAAATATGATGAAACTCTATTTTTCAGATTTTTTGCTTTCCCAACATATATTATCTTTCCATCTTTATCATAAAACCGGTATATTCCCGGATTGACAGGAAGGCTTTTTATAACAGGCTTTAATTCTTGATAGTATTTATTTAACACACTCAATTTTTTAAAATATTAAATACCTTTTATTAACCAAAATTAATTAACTTTTACTAATTCAATCTCATGTCAATTATACTAAAAATATGACTTTTTGCCATTTTTGGCGTATCTTATTCTGTCCGAACACTTTATCTAAAAAACTACGTATTATTACGCATTGGTTTTACGTATATTTACGTATTGAAAATGTGGAATTTCCCTGTTTTTTTTTCTTTTTTATGTATATAACTTTGTATCCTGATTTTTAAAAAATAGAATAACCCATAAAGTTTTTTTATTGAATTTGAATATATGTGAAATAATCATGGGTAAGAAAAATAAAAATATGCATCAAAAATTAACAGAACTATCCGACATATCAACAGGTTTTAAATTGCCAAAAACAAATAGTCAATTAATAGAACTTATTGAACATCAAAATCAGACTCTTTCTGAATTTGAGAAACAACAAAAAAACTCAATTAATAATATACTGGAAATTATCGGCAGGATAACAGCGGGAGAATCTTATAAAAAGAAAATTGATTTTAATAATAAAAAAGATTATCCTTATTCAGAAATATTTTACGCCATTAACCTGTTATGGAAAGATTATATTGAAACACAAAAGGAAAAAGAAAGAAAAACTCATTTGCTTGAAGAAAGTAAGGAATGGCTTAATAAGTTAATCGATTTTGTACCCGGTGTTTCCATCTATGGTTACAGATCAGACGGAACAGTTATTTTCTGGAACAAAGCAAGTGAAGAAATATACGGATATACAAGAGAAGAAGCCATTGGAAACAATCTTGGAGACATGATCATTCCTAAAAACCATCGTCCGAATTTTGAAAAAGCTCTCCGTGATAGTAAAAGAATAAAAAAATCAGGAGAAATTCCATCGCCGGGTAAGGTTATGCTCAAGCACAAAAGCGGACATCTTATCCCTGTTTTTCCCATTCATACAGTAATACTTATCGAAGGTAAGCAACCGATTTTGTTTCGCCTTGATATTGTTATTTCAAATCGGAAAAAAGCAAAGGATGTAATAATAAAAACCCGTGACGAACTTGAAAAGAAAATAGAAGAACGAACATCGGAACTGATAATAGCTAAAGAAAAAGCAGAGAAATCAGACCGCCTGAAAACAGCATTCCTGGCAAATATGTCGCATGAGATACGCACACCCCTGAATGCCATAATAGGATTTTCAGAAATCCTATATCAAAGCGATATAAGCAAGGAACAAAAGGACCAATACTTCTCGATAATTAAGGAAAACAGTCATAATCTCCTTAATCTTATAAACGACATTATTGATATAGCAAAAATTGAATCTAATCATTTAATATTATCAAAAGAATTTTTTAATGTAAACCTTATTCTCGATGACCTTTTTAAAACATTTATTAAACAAATTCCAAAAGAAAAAAACATAAAATTACGGTTAAAAACACCGAAACAAACCAAAAATTACTTGTTGTATAACGACACCTTAAAATTCAAACAAATATTTTCTAATCTATTAAGTAATGCCATTAAATTCACTAAAGAAGGATTCATTGAGTTCGGATACAAATTCCGGGATAACAGTAGATTAAAGCCTGTTGAGTTTTATGTAAAAGATACAGGAATAGGCATTAATCCGAATCATCACAAAATAATCTTTGATAGATTTACGCATATTAATGAATCTTCAACACGTTTGATTAGCGGAACAGGATTGGGATTGGCAATTTGTAAGAATCTGGTTGAAAAAATGGGCGGGAAGATTTGGTTGGAATCTGAACTAAGAAAAGAAACAGTATTTTATTTCACTTTACCGAAAAAATAATGATTTAAAAATAATTTCATCTTTTTTTAACTTTCCTGCCTGCCTTTGTGATAGACAATCACGCTGGCAGGCAGGTTTTTTTTTAATAATTATCAACTGAACACTGAAGTCTGTTTTCAATTTTTTTTCAAAAACGCATCCCAACCCTGTGCAGTTATCGGCACCGAAGTACCTGAACGGCTGATCAGATTTACCCCTTCATTTTTTTCTGTTAAATTACCAATTACCGAAATTCCCATAATATCCTTTATTTTATCGTAATCATCCTGCTTAATTGTGAACAGCAACTCATAATCCTCACCGCCATTAAGGGCAGCTGTAGTAGGGTCAATTTCAAATTCCTGTGCCATAGTTGCTGTGGTAACATCAATTGGGATTTTTTCTTCATAAATATTACATCCGAGTTTTGAATCTTTACAAATATGCAATATCTCCGATGCCAAACCATCCGATATATCGATCATGCTTGTTGGCTTTACTTCGATGCCCTTCAATAATTTTAGAATGTCCGTCCTGACTTCGGGTTTAAGCTGCCTGCCAAGTATGTAATCATAACCTTCCAGGTCGGGTTGCATATTCGGATCGGCTTTAAAAGTTTGTTTTTCGCGTTCGAGAAGCAGCAATCCCATGTACGCCGCTCCTAAATCACCTGAAACAAAAATCAAATCACCTTTCTTAGCCGTATTACGATAAACAATATCATCCTTCTTTGCTTCACCAATCACGGTTACAGAAATAAACAAACCGCTCACACTCGAAACCGTATCGCCTCCTACAATATCAACATTGTAATTTTCGCAAGCTAAACGGATACCCGAATAGAACTCCTCTAATGCTTCAACCGAAAAGCGGTTTGAAACGCCAATTCCAATAATTAACTGCCGCGGAATGCCGTTCATTGCTATAATATCTGAGAAGTTTACCACCGCAGCTTTGTAACCCAGATGTTTTAAAGGTACATAAGTCAAATCGAAATGTACACCTTCAATCAAAAGGTCGGTTGTTACCAATGTTTGTTTGTTACCATAACTGATAACGGCTGCATCATCGCCAACACCTTTTACAGAGCTTTTGTGTTTTAGCTTTATATTTTTTGTAAGAAGGTCAATCAATGCAAATTCACCCAATTCGGAGAGTTCGGTTCTTTGTTGTTTGTTTTCAAGCATTACAATTGATTTAATTTAAACTGACACTATACAAGATTGCAAAATTATTTCGAATCAACCTACTAATTAGTAGCAAGTTTTTGAATTGTATTATCGCAAAGTTTATGCGTTTCAGTATAGTTTGCAAAATTAGGAATTTATCGGTTTATTTTTGTTGTAAACATTTAACAAAAAAGCGAAGTTTATAATCTGAAATTTAATTCCGGAAAATTTTTGGAAACGAGGAAGATTGTGGTTAAATAG
>JAIORT010000997.1 GCA_021107975.1 Bacteroidales bacterium
TAAATTTCCTCAAATCTTCCCTGGAAGAAACGTAATTTGTCAGGTTCGTAAATAAATTTTAAGCCTTTTATAGTATCTCTTTTTTTATAAAGATCAATAATTTTTTCGGCAACCAAATCCATGTGAGAGTTGGTGTAAGCTCTGCGCGGAATAGTTAAACGAACAAGCTCCAATGCCGGTCGGTAGTTCTTGCCATCAGGTCCTCTGCCTTTTGAAACATTTCCCCGTTCCATTGCTCTTACTCCTGATTCAACATACAATGCCGAGGCTAATGCCTGGGAAGGATAATTATCCTGGTCGATATGAGGGAGAAATCTTTTTGCATCCAAAAATACAGCATGAGAACCTACCGGTTCAATTATCGGGATACCGGCTTTAAGAAGTTTTTCACCAAGATATTGTGTTTGTTCCACTCTGGCTTTTATGTAATTAAAATCAACCATTTCTTTTACACCTTCAGCATGTACTGCGAGATCCCCGGCAGCCAGTCCGCCATTGGTCGGTGATCCTTCATATATCCTCAACATTTCCATCGCATCTTTATAAAACTTTTCATCATCTTTAATACCAAGGAAGCCTCCAATATTTACCATATAATCCTTCTTGCTCGAAACTGTGCAACCATGACCGTAGCTGAACATTTCTTTTACAATGTCTTTTATATCAATATTTTTATATTGAGGATCTCTTTTCTTTATCATATAAGCATTTTCAACAGCCCTGGTAGCATCGAACATTACATAAATATTACGTTTCTCGCAGTATTCATATACTTCTTTAATATTATCCATTGAAGCCGGTTGCCCGCCTGCCATGTTAACACTGAATTCAAAGCTGATATATGGAATACTTTCCGCTCCGTGTTCCTTTACTATTGCATCTAATTTTTTAAGGTCAATATTTCCTTTCCATTTAAAATCAGAAGCAGGCACGTGCGCTTCATCTACAATAATATCGGCAAAAGTACCACCGGCTAATTCCTGGTGAAGCTTAGTTGTTGTGAAATACATATTTCCCGGTACATAACCATCTTTAATTAAGCATTGCGACATAATATGTTCTCCTGCTCTTCCCTGGTGGGCTGGAATAATATACTTGTAGCCTGTAATATCCTTAAGCACATCAACCAGTTCAAAATAATTTATACTTGAAGCCTGTGTTTCTGAACTGGATAAGTATTTTGACCATTGTTCGGTACTTTGAGATGTGGTACCTGAATCGGTAAGGAAGTCGATATAAACATGTTTTGATTTTAACAAAAATGTGTTATACCCCGCATCCACCATGAATTTTTGACGTTCTTCCTTAGAAGTAACTCCTACGTATTCAATATTCTGAATGGCAAAAGGTTCGCAATCGAAGATATATTCTTTTAAAATCGGACGTTTCCATTTATATATCGCTTCATCCTGCCATGAAGGATCGTTTGTGAGTTTTAAAGCAACAATTTTGTCTCTTTCGACAAACAATTCATTAATCACTTCTGCAATCTGTTCAAGTTGAAAATCGGTAATACTCAGGCGTGGAATCTGTACAGGCAAGATATTTTCGTCAGAATAACGACCTTCTAAAAATGCACGCACTCCTGATTTCAAATATAATGCTGCCGAAAGTGTTTGTGCATGATTATCTTCCAAACCGGATAAAAATTCATTGGCTTTAATATACACTCCATCTGCACCAAGATAATAAGGAATATCTTTCAGATTTGAAGCAAACCTTTTTATTTGTTCTTCAATCCACATTGCTTGTTCTTCATAAACCATTTCCTTTATTCCTCTTGCAAAAACTTCCATTGTACGACCTGCCATTCCACCGTAAGTATGCAAACCCTCAAATACAACAACTTCATTCATGTATTTGTCGTACAATTCGTTAATGTTTGTTGCAATAAGTCCACCGGCATTGCTCCTGGGGTCCTGTGCAGCGTCAAGTATTAAAATATGGGCATTAGCGGTTATTTCCTTAACAATATCAGCAAGTTTAAAGTTTTCATAAGCTGTGTCTTTTTCCCTGATATATAAAGCATTTGAAATAATGTAGGAGATATTCAGAACAAGAACAGTATTATTTTGTTCGGCTATTTTATAAACTTCTTTGATATTAGAAATTGAAATCGGTTTGAAACCATCGGAATAAAGCTCGATATATACATAAGGAATATTTGTTTTGCCTGAAAGCTTTTGCTTTAATAATTCAGTATTGATATTCCCGGGATAATCGGGATCATTTTCTACTAACAGGGTCTGGATAATCGCGCCTTTATCTTTGGTAAGTTCTTCCGGTTTTAGTGAGTTGGAATATATGATATCACCCTCAGAAACCATAGTTGAAGTAATAAGTTTTATTGATCCTTTAATATTATGTGTGGGACAAATATGTTTATGACCAAATGTTTTATATACAATATCTTCGAGATGTTCGAAGTTTCGGCTGCCGGCATAAGTTTCATCTCCGATAAATAAACCTGAAAGTTGATCCTGGCTTACCGCACTTGTTCCATAACTTGTCATATCAAAAGTTACCTTATCCGAAGGGATTCGGAAAGTATTGTAATGTGCTTCCTGTAAGGCATTAACCCGTTCCCGAAAAGTAGTCATATTTACTTTTCTGATAGTCTTAATCTTATGAGGTTCTGATATCATTTTTTATATTTTAATGTTGAATAATAAGTTATTAATTTTTAAAAAGGTCAAAATTATAAAATAAACAATATAGCATTGCAAATTAATAGAAAAAAGAAAATATAACTTTTATAAGTTACCTTATACTTACGTACCAAGCATTATTTCTTCGAATTTTATATAAGTTATGATTTTGGTACTTTTATATTGTCTTAATTCTAATAAGTCGTGGTCTCCAGTTACCAAGTAATTTGCTTTTCCTTTATCAGCCAAACCTAATAGAAAATTATCTTTTGGATCCCGACATATTTTTGGTTCAGAATAAACAATGACAAACTCACCTATTGTTTGAATCAAATCAATTAAATCATTAATATCTTTTTGTTTGAAATACTTTTTAAGTTTTGATCTTTTTGTTACAATTTGTATTTCCTGAATTGTTTGGTGAGTGAATAGTAATCTAATCTTAGAATTTACTATTAAGTCCTTTAATCCTTTAAGTTTCTTGCCAATTAGAAAGCTAATAAATAGGTTGGTATCTATAATTATTCTATTTACCTTTTTTTCCGGCATATAATTCCGCTCTTACTTTTTCGACTTCTTCATCTATTATTTTTTCTTCCAAATCATTTGTTTTAAATGAATTTAGAAGTCTCGATAATCTAACATCAATTGCTTCTTTAGCTAATTCATTACATAAGTTAGCTTTATCTTTTAATGGTAATTGTTTAACCAAATATAATATCTGGTTATATGATAGTGATTTGTTAAATATTCCTGTACTCATTTTTCATTTTTTTACAAAGTTAATCAAAATTATATAAAATCAAAAATGTTTAATCTAACTGGGTGTGTACGACAAATTTCCTATCAGTTATATTTTTTTAGTGATTCTTAGTGTCTTGGTGTCTTTGTGGCAGGAAAAAATTTTAGTCACTAAGTTTACACAAAGGATAAGTAGATAGAATTAATATCATTTTCAAAAACTATTATTTTACCGGATGATGTTCATTGAATTTCTCTAACCTGAATTTCAGGTCAGGGAAAAGGTCTCTTGGTACTAACGAAACACAAGCTCTTAATCCTTCGTTACGTTCGCTTCCTGTAATAGATAGCGATATTGCGCTAATGCCATAATATATAAGCTCTTCGAGTAATTCCTCACCTGTAAAGCCCGGATATGAAATAGTAAAATAAAAGCCATCAGCTATCGGGTCATCACCATCGTAATCATAAACTATTTTAAATCCGTTTTCCACAAACGTTTTCTTCATTATTTTTGCTTTCTCACCGTACTCAATCACATCATCTCTGAAATTATATTTCCCATCGTTTACGGCTTTTAAAATAGCAGCAATCCCATATTGAGCCGAATGACATGCTCCGGCGCTGAGCATATAGAATGTTCCAAAAATCATGGAATAACCCAAAGTATCCGTTTTGAAAAATCTTTTTAGTCCGGGAGCTTTCAGGTTATATAATTTATCTGAAATTACCATCATTCCAACTCGTTGCCCAGCATAACTAAAAGCTTTGGAAGTAGAAATCAAAAGAATATAATTCTCAGTATATTTTGCAACAGTTGGTTGATAAGGGGGCTTACCCGGACTTGACAGGTCTTGTCTGAAATCCATGCAAAAATATGCCAGGTCTTCAATTATTATAACATTATATTTATTGGCTAATTCTCCAATGATTTGTAATTCTTCTTCCGTAAAACAAATCCATGAAGGATTATTAGGGTTGGAATATAAAACAGAGTGTACGTTTCCGTTTTTAAAATATGATTCTAATTTAGCCTTTAGTTTTTTACCACGATAATTATATACATCAAAACTTACATATTTCTGACCCAACACATTAAGCTGTTGTTTTTGTAAAGGAAAACTGGGATCAATATAAAGCATTGTATCTCTGTCTTCGTACATTCTGTCAATTGTGATAAAGGATATTAACCCTCCCTGTAAAGAACCTACTGTTGGTACGCAGCCTAATGGCTTAACATCGATATCTAAAAACAGCTTTACAAATCGTGATATTTCCTTTTTAAGTTCAGGAAGTCCTTCAAGGTTGGGATATTTGGCAGTTGCGCCTTTATGTTTTATTGCATCAATTTCGGCATCTATAGCAATTTGAGGTGTGGGCAAGCCAGGCACCCCCATTTCCATCCTGATATATCTGTCTCCTGTAACTGCTTCTATTTCATTAACTAATTTTACAAGTTCGCGGATTGTTGCTTTACCGATGTTTGGTATTCCGCTTGATTCTATTTTGGATTTTACAACTTTAAAATTTATGGGGGTATCTTTCATTTATTTATTTAAATTTATATTTTAATGATTTTTATAATTCTGTTTCCAAAGATATAAATTTTTATTAACTAAAATATTTACTTTTGAGACATCAAATAATCAACATGGAATTTGGAATTTGTCTTTTAAGTGTAATCCCGGTCAGGGCTGAGCCATTAGATTTATCGGAGATGGTTACACAGCTCTTATTCGGTGAATTGGTTGTAATTAATGAAAGAAAAAAAAATTGGTTGCATATCAGGATTGTTTACGATAATTATGAAGGCTGGACAGAAAAAAAACAAATTCAAATACTGGATGAAAAAGAATTTAACCGGCTCAATAATGAAATTCCCTGCTATACTTTAGATTTGGTTGAGATAGTGCAAGATAATTCGAATAATGGATTAATACCGGTTCTTATCGGAAGTACAATTAGAAATATTGATAATGATAATTTTTTAATTGGATCGACAAGTTATAATTTTAGCGGATCTTTAGCCTCACCCGAAAGACAAATAGAAATAAATTTCTTACTTGAAAATGCTATGTTGTTTTTACACTCACCATATCTATGGGGAGGCAAAACACCATTTGGGATCGATTGTTCTGGTTATACACAAACGGTTTACAAAATAAGTGGGGTTAAACTATTACGTGATGCTTCGCAGCAAGCTACGCAAGGCGAAACTGTGAGCCTGCTTGATGAAGCAGAACCGGGCGACCTGCTGTTTTTTGATAATGAAGAAGGTGAAATAGTTCA
>JAIORT010000240.1 GCA_021107975.1 Bacteroidales bacterium
CATAAGCAAGAGGGATAGCATTATCACACACAGCACCAGGAGGTGCAACAGGAGGTGTATAACTACCATTTACATCGCCTGAGCATAACGACTGGAAATCCTGTGTAACATTGCCGCCAACTATAGTAGCAGTTGGATTTTCAAAAACGTAGTCAGGAGCCGGCCATGAAGCAAGCAAGCCAAGCGCCCTACGTGTAATCAAAATTCCATCAATAGTGGTAGGTGGAACACCAGTCAGATTAACATCCGCTGCTAATTGCTGTAATGCGTTCAAAGGCATTAAACCTAAAGCAAAACGTTTAACTAATATACCATCAACTGTTGTTACACCACCCCATGCTTTATCAGTAGAACCATCCAAAGTATAACTGCCTGGAGCAAGGAAACCAAACTGATAATATCCGGTCAAATCTGTCATAGTAGTACCTACTATAGCATCAGTGCCATCATCAATAGTTACCGTTGTCAGTTCCATAGCTGATGTAGCTGCATTTGCATAAGTTAACGTACCGTCTAAACCATAATACGCAGTTACATTTATATCAATTGCAAAGTCACCTTTTGGATCAGTCATTACAGGATAATAAACTGTACCAGGTCCTGCAACTAAGAAGTTCAGGTCATTCATACAGTTTGCTGTAACAGTCCAGGCACCTGTAGAATATATGAATGAAGAAGCATCACAAGAGCAGTCTGCTGTTAAAATAATACCTGTGTTTGATAATGTTGTACCAACATCAACAAAAGCAACATCATCATAATAGGCACCCGGAGTACCTCCAGCATCCCAACCAAAATAGTCTATACCACCGATAGTAGAAGTATAGCTCCACTGGTACATAGATGTGCCATCAAAAAATACCTCTGCTGATCCGCCATCAAGGTCAAAATCAATCTCAACTAAAAACCATGAATCCGGGGTGTAAGTGAAACCAGTTGCGGTACCTTCTTGATCAATATTACCTGTTCCATCGTCATTAAAGAAAACTTCAACTACCCAGGCAACACCCGGAGTAGGATCGGATTGAACATTGAAGTAACCTGAGAATCCTGTAGGAATATACATATAATGAGAATACATCCAATGTCCGGTAGCAATTGGTGCGGCATCTAACTGATAAATTAAATCAACGGCTCCGGCATCAACAACAAATGAGTTGCTGGGGCTGTTGGAATACGTATCGCTAACAGTAGCATCATCAGCTGGTGTACCACTCCAGGTTGTCCACATTCCGCCTAACTGTCCGGCTACTAAACCGCCAACGGTTAACGCGTCAAAATCATATTCGTATTCAACAATATCGAGACAAAGATCCAACTCAATAAAATTATAATCGTAAGGTAAATCAATTGCATACCATACGGCATCCCAGTTGAGAGAAGTCGGGCAGTCGACAGTAGCGCCATTTGTTGTGCCTGTAGCAACTGTTGGATAAGGCGCAGTAACCGCTTCGGCATTAACACACTCATCATTATCAGGAGGTGTGTAGAAAGTATATGGACCAACCCAATTACTTGTTACTCCTCCTCCACAATCATCACGTACATAAAAATCATATCCGGTAGTTCCGCTTAATCCGGCTACTCCATAAGGACTGGTTACACCTGCATAAGTAGGAGCACCTATCGGAGTAAAACCTGCAAGTCCGAATTCTATATCAGAAAGTCCGGAATTACTTGTCCATGTTAAATCAGCAGTTGCTTGAGTAATATTTGTAGCTCCAAGTCCGGAAGGATCAGGACAAGCCACAGCCTCCGCAACAGAGATATCATCTAACAGAATATCATTATAAAATGCAGTGGTTGCAGTGGTTTGATCAACAATGAAACGAACCTGAACATCTCCTGTGATAGTATATGGTGTTAAATCAATAGCGTATTTAATCCAGTTAGCATTGTCACCTGCATAAGTTACAACATTATTCCATGCAGCTCCGTCATAGAAATCGCAATAGAACGTACAGTTATCACCAGGGTTGGTTGTGTTATTACTCAGGATAAAGAATATCAGTTCAGGTGATGTTAAGCCTGAAATATCAATCATAGGAGTTAATAACGTAATATCTGCAACTACCGGAGTAGAACCATCAGCCCATGCGTAGAAGCCACCGCCACCGGGTGTATGGTCTGGCGTGCCGGATGTTCCATAACCAGGTGAATTCGTTGTTGCATTTCCATACTCCCAAAGTCCGTTTGCAACCGGATTTGATGAAGTATTGGTCCAGCACATTGGGTCAGCCTGAACAGGGAATGTTTCTACTACTGGAGGTATGAATGTACCACAAGAAGTTGTGAAACTAGATACTAATCCGTTTGTTGGTCCCAAATCGGCTGTATTATATCCATCAACCCGCCATTCATATTCAATTGAAGCTGTTAGACCGGAATAAGCATAAGAGCCACTGGGTCCGCCTACTGCAGCACCGGTAACAACCTGTACCATAGCACCTGCAGGTCCGAGCCATACATCATAAGTAACGGTATTAGCACCAAAATCCCAGGTTAAAGTACCTGAAGTAGGAATACCTGTAGCGCCGCAAGTGGGTACATGATTAGATGTTTGTCCGGGGAATCCGGTATCATAAGCTGTAAATATTTTAACTACATCAGGAGAAGCCTGGTCTAATACACCAAAAACATCCCTTCCTGTGTACATATTACCAAAGTCCATAAAAGCACCGCCTACTGAGCCGGCAGCGGGTCCGCAAGGATGAACGGGAACAGGAACAGTTACTCCTGTAAGTGCACCTGCCATATCAACCTGTACCATTTCGTTGCCTGTTGCACCGCCGCTTGCGTGCAACCAGAGACATGGAACAGAAGCATCATAAGCCATACCATAAGCAGAATTGGCCATTACAAACGGTCCTGCAATTATGTTACCGGCAATGTCGAAACAATATAAATCACTACCAAAACTCTTAGTCCAGAAGTTGGCACCATCATAAGCAAGAGCTCTAAGTGGGCTTATCACACCAAAAATCGGGGCAGTATTATTAAATACAGTTGTTACCACACCGGTTGTTGGATTTATGCTATAGAATCCGTTTCCGTCACTTGCATAAAGAAGTGCACCATCATTTGCCATATCGCGCATACCCCAGGCTGTTGTTGTCCCTTGTGGATATGAGTTTAATAAAGTGCTGGTGGTATAATCTATTTCATAAATACGGTTATTGGTTCCAGAACCATCAGTAGCACCTGTAATCCATAAACTACCGTTGAAGTACTCTACACCAAGATTACGAGGGTCTAATGTGATAGCATCAGCATCAAATTGGTAAAGCAAATCAGGAATTATACCCGGAGTTGCAAATGTATGCGGACCTGTCCATAAACTGTGATCGAATGCAGAACAGGTAGCTTTAACATACCAGTCGTAAGTGATACCGGGAGCTAAACCTCCATAAGGATAAGGATTAACTGCAACAGCAGTTCCAAAACCTGTGGGAACAAAACCTGTGGGTCCTAATTCAATTTCCCATGTTGTTGCGGTCCCGGTTTCAGTCCAGCCGAGATCAGCAGATGTTGAGCTGACATTTGTTGCTGTTTGTGCGGTTGGAGCAGGACAAGTTACCACTGCACAGGTGCCGGCTAATCCGGTTATTCCTACAGGATCAACACCACCTACACCGTCAGAGGCTACTAACACATCAAGATTGCTGTAAACATAATAAGATGCTTCATAAGGCCATCCGCCTGCATTCCAAACAATGTCTATTGTACAAGGATCATAAATTCCAAACCATACTGTATCCGGTCCGGCACTAGCCGGTCCAGTCCAAGAATACATAAGAATAGTATTAATATATATATCAATATAACCGCCATTCCAACTGTCGCCAAAGTCATCGAAACCAACTATGTACCAGTCACAATCGGTCAATGGGAAATTTTCAACACTTTTATCAGAACAATCATTTGTAGGATTCTCATCAGCTGGAGTTGTCAAATCGGTACATGCATGAATAGCATAAGTACCAATAGCAGAAAGATCGGCAAGAGTAGCGAATGTAAAAGAAGCAACATCGCCTGAATTAATAGTGCCTGTAAATGTTTCGGTTACAGGAGCACCTCCGTCAATTTGATAAAATACATCAAAATTGGATTCAGCATTAGCTCCGAAATTAGTAATTTCAACTTCAACTGTTTCAAGACCAAGACCTAAGCCAGTATTTGGTTGTGTTATTGCTGTTACTCCAACATCATCATTTAACAATCCACCGCCAAGGCATAAACTCTGAACATAAGTTGTTACTGCAGGGCCTGTACCGTCATCCTGATATGAGAATGTTCCTGTAGTACCTGAATCAACCCACAGGAACCAACAAGTAGTAGAACCCTGTCCCTGAATCATAATCCATGCGTCGGTAATTGCCACAGCCGTTCCAAATGTGTAGGTATATCTCATAATTTCGTAAGCACCTGCAAACATCTCTCCTGTTGGAGCAGCAGTAAGAGTAGGTGAATATGTAGCAAGAAGATTAGTAAGGTCAGGAGCACCTGCATTATCGCCATAAAAACTAATCTCAAAAGGCATAGGATCTTCAGTACATGCACTCCAACCAGTTCCATCGTGATACAGATTTAAACCCCAGTAAGTAATAGAAGTGATATCTTCGGAAAGCCCGCTGTAATATTGGTAAACAGAATAACCGGGATCTAACTCACTTGTTACCCCGGTACTATAACCAACACAAGACTGACTGAATTGAGAACCTGGAGGACAGTCTAATTCACCCTTTACATTATAGTTGGGCCCAGAGGGGTCTATAATGTTACTGGGATCATTACCAAAATCCTTGCTGATATTTTTCCACTGAACATTTTGATTAGAAGTTGTCTCAACATTTTGTTGAGTAGCAACAGGATTCGGATCAACTTCACTGTTTATCACCTGCGATTCAAATTCCTCTGTAATCAAGGATTTCTTCTTTTGTACTTTTTGCTTTTGCTCTAAAGCTTTTTTACCGGTCTTGCCAGCCTGGCTATCTTTAACCGTAACCGCATTTTGACCAAAGGCTACTGATGTAGTTAACAGTACAATTACCATCAATTGCCATAATTTTGTAAACTTTTTCATAGAATTTTAATTTAGGTTAAAAAATTAATTAATTATTAATTTGATTTATATATTAATTTAATTTACTTTTTAAATAATAATGTTTATATCAGGATTAGAAGAAAGAATAGGAATAATAATATTCTTCCATCCGGTTGTGAACCGGTTGTGTAAAAATTATTAATACTTTAAATTTCAATATAGTAACTACTTTTAACAACCTGAAATATACGGTTTGGTACAAATTTGTAACTTGCAAATATATAAAAAATATTAATAAACAAGGAAAAAATTAAAAAAAAATTCGGGTTTCGGGTTTCAGATTTCAGGTTTCGGGGGTCAGGTTTCGTCTGACCACTGCGCTAAGGCATACGCTAAGATAAGTGATTAGACGAATGAGCGTAGGCAAAAGGGATTGCAAATCCATTAGTATCAGTTTTCGGATTAGCCATTCCTTATTCCAGCGCCCAAATCCGAAAGAGCTACGGTTTTTTCAGGTTCGGGATTCAGGATTGGTTTTTATCACAATAACTTAACTAATGTAGCAACAATAGCAATACTTGCAGCTATTAAAAATCCTAATTTAATAA
>JAIORT010000507.1 GCA_021107975.1 Bacteroidales bacterium
TAATCAATGTTCTCTCCGGCAATCGTAATTGATAAAACCGTACATAGTTAATCAACTCGAACTTCAACTGACAGGTAGTAAAGGTTTTGAACCTGTAGATATGTTTTTGTCCTGTTCCTATATTGTCATCATAAACAAAGATTTCAGGTTTTTCGATTAAGCGTTGTAAAGGAAGGTCGAAAAAGAAAGTATTTTTCAGGTATTTAAAAACCTGCTGATCTATCATCTCAATGGAATCCGGGTCAAGACCATGTTTCTTTTCCCTGCGTTCATACCTTTCTGTCATTCCTAATGCAGAGAAGTTGATAAGGATTGCTGCAAAACAGATAACGACGAATAATACTATTTTCCTGAATAGCTTTTTCATTATTATTCTAAATTCTAATGATTTTTCAAAGATACAAAATTTATTATATCTATACCAAAATCCCCCTCCAAATGGAGGGGGCTTGGGGAAGATGAAGATGTTTATTTAATAAAAACTTTATTCGTTACTTATACTTTCGTCACTCAGCACGTTTATAACGTAACATGCGCTCTTTTCAAGAGTGATTTTATCTATGAACATTGTTGATGGTTGCATTTGCAACTTTTTGCCCCATCGTGTTATAAACTATGATATATTTATTTTGTGTTTTCATGTACAAAAACGTACACATCTTTGTTGTATAAATTGATGTTTACATATCTGCAATATTTTCATCAACAGTAAGTAGTGTAAAGAACGATTAAATGGTTTCCATTATCATTACAAACAATTTTTTTGTTTTTCCTCCTTTTTTTTATATTATTGAATAATTAGTGATATTTAATTTAAAATCACGCAACAAATTTAAACACACGAAATAGAATAAAAAACAGGGAAAATACCCAATTTGTATGCGTAAAAACACGTAAAATCATTGCGTAATATTACGTACTTTTATCAGGTAAAGCATTCGGTTAGAAAGAGATACGTCCATCTTGAACGATTTTTAGGTAAACGTCAAAAAACCGGTTTGGTAAGGTGATTATGATTAATTAAAAATGATTTTTCGGAGAGACTTAACTTTAAACCTTAAAACTCTTATCTCACTGTTTCACTCCCTGCATGGCAGTCCCTTTCGACAGTAACCCAAGAATGCCGGATAATAATGCAACGCCACCTCCAATTACAATAAATAAGGTGTTAAGGTCTTCAAGGAAATCCTGCTTGGCTATGGCTATAAATACAAAAAGCCCAATAATTATTAATATCAAAGGAGTCTTTAATCCGAACCATCTCCCGGTTTGTGTTAGCTCTTTTTCTATTCTTTGAATATCTTTCTTGTTTATATTACTTAAGAAAAATCTCCTGAAACTTTCACTCATTACTAATATTTGATCCTTATTTAAAATTAACAAACCCTTATCAAGCAAAGTATATATCGTTTTGGTATTTTTTGGATTCAAAATCATATCATCTGCAAGATCGTATAGTACATATTTTTCTTCCAGTGTGCAGGACTTAAGAAGATCGGAATAATATGGTGCAGCAATATTCAGAATTTTTAAAATAATTAATTCTTTAATATTTCCACTGTCATTTTTCGATTTCCATGTATCAGAATAATCTTTTATTATCTTTTTTTGTTTTAACAGGTAATCACTGTCTTGCAGTTCCTTATCTATAAAATCATTAATACTATCATGTTTATCTTTATTGGTTTCATTAATTTCTCTTTCAGATAAAATAACAGGGAAATTCAATACTACAAACCGGTTAAGAATTTCTTTGAATAAATAATAATCCGATTCAAGGCTTGTCCTTTTGTTTTTTTCCGTTTTATGGATTTTCTCGTTATAAAACGACAATATCCGTTCGGGTGAAACAACGGAGGAGATAATTATTTGTATATCCTCAATTTGTAAAAGTTTGTTCAATAACCTTAATTTCTTCTTATTCAATAAAACATCCCTATAATTGTTACCGAAATTATTAATGAATATTCGTTTCTTCTTCTCAAGAATGGAAACCTTAATTTTTTCTTCACACGATTCAATATCCTGCCAGTCAAATTTAACAATATTATTATTCTTATACCTGTTTATAAGAAATGTATTCTTATCAACTTTGGATAAATTTGTAACGAATATATGCGCACCGGTTTTTTCTAACTCATTAATACTGTCTTTAAACGATTCCGGCATGTAGTTTTTAATCAGCCTGACGCTATAAATTCTTTCGCTTCCGAATTTTATTAATTTAAAGAAGAAAAATAATAAAGCTCCAACTATTATCCAAAATATCAGGTTAAAAACAACTTGTAATATATGCCGGTTTTGTAAACCAACAAAGGGTAATAAAAAATTAGAGTCATAAGTATCGGAAACTACAAATTTATTAATTGGTTTTAAACTACCAATATTTTCAGTTAACGATTTAAATTTTAATTGTAATTTATTTTTATTATCAGTCCAACTCCATGAAGCATCGGAAGAAGCCGGAAATGCAAGGTATTTATTTTCAATGACTGAAGGATCGAGAAAGGGACGGATAAAACAAACTAAGCTGTCCCAATAGTTATAATTTCGATAACCATTTTTTATGGTATCATTCTTAATTACAATTGTATCAGAAAAACGGGCTGACTGTAAAAAATTTGTATAAACCCCCAGTTTCGTACGTTTTTTCTGAATTTCATTTTTGGGGTCATCAATTAATTTATAGTATGTACTCAACTCAAGATTTCTGTTTTCTTTTTTCTTAGAAAGATAAAGCTGGTGATGTTTCAGCCTGATTGTTTTTTCCTGGTCATAAGAAACTTCAAAAAACTTGAGTGTAGGGATTATTGATATTATTAATAATAAAGAAAATAAGAATACAATATATTCCTTAAAATAATTTTTAGATTGAACTCTTTTAAAAATTTCCTTCGGAATCATTTTATAACTAAGCGGCATTAAAAGCAGCACAAGCTGAAAAACCAATAGTAAAACAAATTTATCATATTGTGCTTTCACGATAATAAAAGCAGAAATATTCAGCAGAAAAACTATAATTGCAGTAGCCCAAATAAACCTATCGGAAAACAATTTATTTAAAGAAATCCCATTTATAACTAAGTATGAATTGGCGAAAACAATAGGAACAGCAGTAAAAATCATAAAGACAGTAATATAGCCTTTTATAAAATACATAAAAGCCATAAGCATAACAAAAACAGAAGCATTATACAATATTAATTTTATGTAAATATCTATGTATTTAACCTTTGGTCTCGACCAGTCCATAATTAAATTTATTTTGCCAGAACCGGACTGTTTTCGATTAATTAATAGCAATAAAATGATTTGAATAAAGAGGAGAAAAAATAAGGCGGTGATAAGAAGGGATGTAAAAGTAATAATTTGTGCACCTGCTGATTGGTTGAGCTTTTTGTCGTAAAAAGTTAATAAAAACAATGGAATATTTTCGAAAGGTTTTATATAAGCCCTGTTCAACCGGTTATAATAATACAAATTAATGGGTTTTGCTATATGGCTGTAAATAGCTGCTTTTAAAAAATTATTTTTATTGCTTTCATCAATAAAATTTTCATGCATATTTCGGTTTTTATCCGAATGAAACCATACCTTACCTGTTTCATCAATTAAACAAAAACCGTAATCCTTTGGCAATACCGGGTCGATTACCGAATGTAGTCGTGTTGTTATTGCTATTACTTCGAGTGTATCTTTATTGCTTCTTTTTGATATGGCTGCTTTATTTATTCCTGATGACAAAGAACTGATTGATTCTAACATAAACGGGGAATCACTTTTATCTCCGGGCAATAACCATTTATCCTTGTTTTTAAAATAGTCTCTTTTCGCAATTGAAATTAATTTCCCTTTCTTTTTAAAAGGATTTAATTCCATTTTTTGTTGTCCAACTATATCAGCCCAGAAAGCATAATCTAAAAATGGATATTTTTTCGGATAAAATTGCTTTATATTAGTATCTATATTATTTTGTTTTGTTAATATTTCATTAATAATATTATCATCCTGATAAGTAATATTAGAACCAGAATCGTAAGTCACAAGTTGTGAATAGATTGTTTTTAACTCTTTAATAAAATTATCTGATATAGTATCAGCCAATTGCTTTAATTGTTTGTCATTATTCCGTGAATTAACTCTGTTCATTGAAAAATATAAAATAAACAGCAGCACGAAAGCTGAACCTATAACAACTGATAGAGCCGAAGATGTTATATTATTAGTATGAAGATGCTCCTTACTGCCCATGACAATAAGTTTGATGACCGGCATTCCTAACAGAATGATTAATAAAACAAGAGAGAGAAATATAATGATTCCCGGGTTTAGTCTTGTTTTTTCCGAATTATAGGTTTTTTCTTTTAATAAGCCACCCAAATACCACCATTCATCCTGGTTGATGTGTACCGGTTCAAGAAATAGTATATATTTAGTGTTTAAGATTTCTATTTCAGTAAGTGAAGCAGAATAAATATAATTTATGCTTTGTCCTTTTATGCCCGGAATGTTCACTACCTCTTTTATTAAGCCGGATTTTATATCTGTGCTTTTAATAAATAAAGTATCAACAGGACTGAGCAGCATGCCGGTATTTAACGAATTATAAGCAACGGTTGAATCACGGATGATGATTAATCCGTCAAAAACATCATCACGGAGCAATGGCTCCATAAATACATCGAAGCTTGTTTTTAAAAACAGGTGAATTGGTAATCCGAACAGCCTTTGTTTTTCGATAAAGCTGATAGAATACGGGTCTTTCTTCATCACGTAATCTATATCTATATTCTTATTTATACTGGATGATCTTTCTTTTATTATATCAAATACTTCCCTCAAACTATCCTGTTTGAGTTTTATATGTGAATCAATTTCTTCAACATCGTTTTGAACCAAATCCATAAAATATTTAGCATTTTTATAATAACCATCTTTCTTCTCCGTGATGTTTTTTCCTATCTGGCTTAAAACCCTGTACCGGGTTTTTATCATTCTTTTCTCATTATTACTGACATAAACATTCAGGTAAAGCAAATAGGAAATTCCTATCAGAGCAATAGTGATAAGGATTATCCAGAGATTTCGTGATTTATTTATTGTTATCATAATCGGGTTGTATTTTTTTTCATATCCCAAATATAGTATATTTTTTTTAAACCCTAAAATTCGTAAGTTTCTTTAAAACATGAGTCCACCCCGAAAAGTCGCTTTTTCGCCACTAAACCACTAAAACACAAAATCTCACCAAAGATATTTGGCTGGTATATATTATTTTGTGAAATTTTGTAACTTGTCGCCGATGCTCCAAAACTTTAACGACGGAGCGGTGTCTTTGTGGCATTTATATATTTGTAATTTTCGGAGTGAGATCAAACATCCTTTTAACATTTGATATTAAACATAGAGCACAAGCTCTTTCGGATTTTCTCAGATTATTTGTGTTAATCTGTGTTCATCTGTGGTGCTATCTTTTTTCACCACAAATTTTCACAGCTTTTTTACCAAGCTCCGAAAGCAAATAGCTACGGATTTCAAAATCCACAAATTATCTCTTTTCAGATTACATTGTCTGACGAAACTTTAGTGTAGTTAGAACTCCCACACAGGGTTTGCTAAAATCCGAAAAAGCCCGTT